>NZ_RZRP01001000.1:0-2114 GCF_003997795.1 Mesorhizobium sp. M7A.F.Ca.US.005.03.2.1
GCCAGGATCTCGACGAGCTGTTCGAGATCTCGGATGCGATCGCCGTCATGCACAATGGCGAGTTGTCGAAGCCGATACCGATCGCCGAGGCGACCTTCGAGAAGGTCGGCTTGCTGATGGGTGGCGCCGAACCCGGTCACGCCGAACACACGTTGGAGACGGCATGATGCGCCTCGAACTCGTCAAACGCCCGCAGCGTTCCATGCTGTTTTCGGCCCTGTCGCCGTTCATCGCCTTCGCGCTGACCATCATTGCCGGGGCCGTCATGTTCGCGCTGCTCGGCGTCAATCCGCTGACTGCGTTCAACATCTATTTCATCGAGCCGATCAGCCAAGTCTGGCAGTTGCATGAGCTGGCGATCAAGGCCGCGCCGCTCATCCTGATCGCCGTCGGCCTGTCGGTTTGCTACAAGGCCAACATCTGGAACATCGGCGCCGAAGGCCAGTTCATCCTCGGCGGCATCGTTGGCTCGATGCTTCCAGTACTGTTTCCGCAGTTCGAAGGCCCGCTGGTGCTGCCGTTGATGCTGTTGCTCGGCATGGTCGGAGGTGCGGCCTATGCGGCGATCCCGGCTCTGCTCAAGACGCGCTTCGGCACCAACGAGATCCTGACCAGCCTGATGCTGGTCTATGTCGCGCAACTCTTCCTCGACTGGCTGGTGCGCGGACCGTGGCGCGATCCGCAGGGCCATGGCTTCCCGCAGACCATCCAGTTCAACGATTCGGCCGTGTTGCCGGAACTGATGCCGGATGCCGGACGGGCAAACTGGGGTTTTGTCTTCGCGCTGGTCGCCGCGGTGCTGGTCTGGATCCTGATGAGCCGCATGCTGAAAGGTTTCGAGGTGCGCGTGCTGGGCTCGAGCCCGCGGGCAGGACGCTTCGCCGGCTTCGGCCTCAACCGGATGGTGTTCTTTGCCTTCCTGCTGTCGGGCGCGCTGGCGGGACTTGCCGGTATCTCGGAGGTCTCGGGCGCCATCGGTCAGCTGCAGCCCGTCATTTCGCCGGGCTACGGCTTCACCGCCATCATCGTGGCGTTCCTCGGCCGTCTCAACCCGCTTGGCATCGTTGCCGCCGGACTGGTGCTGGCACTGACCTATCTCGGCGGCGAAGCAGTGCAGAGCGCGCTCGGCATCTCCGACAAGGTGGCGCGGGTGTTCCAGGGCATGCTTTTGTTCTTCGTGCTCGGCTGCGACACGCTCATCCATTACCGCATACGCCTGGTCGGCCTGGCGCTGACCAAACCGGAAGGCGTGGCCAAACTCGAAGCCGCACCGAAGCTGAAGGAAGCCCGTTGATGGACATCACCGTAAACATCCTTCTGACCATCGCCACCGCGGCAACGCCGCTGCTGATCGCGGCAATCGGTGAGCTGGTGGTCGAGCGCTCCGGCGTACTCAATCTCGGCGTCGAAGGCATGATGATCATGGGCGCCGTCGGCGGCTTCGGCGCAACCTATCTCACCGGATCGCCCTGGATCGGCCTTTTGGCGGCCATTGCCATGGGCGCGGTGTTCTCGCTGCTGTTTGCCGTCATGACGCTGTCGCTGGCCACCAATCAGGTGGCGACCGGCCTGTCGCTGACGCTGCTCGGCCTTGGCCTGTCCGGCATGATGGGCACCAGCTTCGTCGGCCAGCCCGGCGAAAGGCTGCCCAACCTCGACATTCCCGGCCTGACGGAAATCCCTGTGGTCGGCAGGCTGCTGTTTGGCCAGGATCCGATCTTCTACATTTCGATCGCGCTGACCGCCGCCGTCATGTGGTTCCTGTTCAAGACCCGCACCGGGCTGACGCTGCGTTCGATCGGCGACAGCCACACCTCGGCGCATGCGCTTGGCATCAAGGTCATCCGCTACCGATACCTCGCGGTCATCTTCGGCGGCGCCTGTGCCGGTCTCGCCGGCGGCCATCTCTCGCTGGTCTACACGCCGCAATGGGTGGAGAACATGAGCGCCGGCCGCGGCTGGATCGCGCTGGCGCTGGTGGTGTTCGCCTCCTGGCGGCCATGGCGGGTGCTGGCCGGCGCCTACATCTTCGGCGCGGTGTGGATCGGCCAGCTTCATGCACAGGCTTTTGGCATTCCAGTGCCCTCACAGTTCCTTTCTTCGCTGCCCTATCT
>NZ_RZRP01001001.1:0-2103 GCF_003997795.1 Mesorhizobium sp. M7A.F.Ca.US.005.03.2.1
TCCTTCGGCCAGCCGTCGCCAGCTGCAGGCGGCAACCGGCGGCGACAAGAATCTGTTCTCCTGTTGCGTCGACATCGACCGCGCCGCGCTCGACACGATCGGCAATGCCGAGGAAAGCGCCAAATGGGTCGAGAGCCACGCCTATGGCACGGTGATCCTCGTCACCAACAATTATCATATGCCGCGCAGCCTGCTGGAAATGGGCAGGCTGCTGCATGGCGCCAAGCTCGAGCCCTATCCGGTGGTCAATTCCAACCTCGACAATGGCGGCTGGCTGACCAAGCCGCGGGCATTGCGCGTGCTGTTCACCGAATACAACAAATATCTGCTTGCGCTGGCGCGCGGCATCGTGCCTGTCAAGCCGACGCCCAACGGCATCGCGCTGGCCGAAACCGCGGCCGGCGGCTGATTATTCCCCTGCGGCCGCGCCCGAATTTCCCCTGAGCCGTGCGATCTCCTGCTCAAGGCGTTCGATACGCTTGTCCCGCTCGCCGAGTGCCGCCGCGACGTCGGCTGCCTCGAACCGTTGCGGGATGTGCTGCGGGCAGTTGGCATCCCAGGCCGAGACCGTGAACAGGACGACCTGCTCGGGGCGCGCTCCGTAGCCTTGCGGCATCAGCTTCGCCATCAGTTCGGCATCGTTCTCGACGACGCGCGCGGTGCCCCAGAGCTTGATGCGCTGGCGGTGCATATAGTCGATCAGGAACAGGAACGCCCTTGGATTGTCGGCCAGATTGCCCTGCGTGATGAACTGCCGGTTGCCGGAAAAATCCGCGAAGCCGATCGTATGTTCATCCAGCACCTTGAGGAAGCCGGCCGGCCCGCCGCGATGCTGGACATAGGGCTGCCCCTCGCGGTTGGCGGTCGACAGGAAGACGCTGGTCTGCATTTCGATGAAGGCGGCAAGATCCGGGGTGATGCCGGCCTGCCAGCCGCCACGCTCCTCGACGCGGGCATAGGACTGACGTGAGCCCTTGCGGGCCTGGATCGCCTTGACGGTCGGCGTGAAGGCGACGTCGCAGGTGACAGCATGCGCGTTCATGGAAAGCTTCCTTGCGGCAAGATGCTAAAGTCCGAGCTCCGACAGTGTCGGGTGGTCGTCCGGCCGCCGGCCGAGCGGCCAGTGATACTTACGATCGGCCTCGCCGATCGGCAGGTCGTTGATGCTGGCGATGCGCAGACGCATCAGCCCGTGTTCGTCGAATTCCCAGTTCTCGTTGCCGTAGCTGCGGAACCATGAACCGCTGTCGTCGCGCCATTCGTAGGCGAAACGCACGGCGATGCGGTTGCCGTGGAAGGCCCAGACCTCCTTGATCAGCCGGTAGTCGAGCTCGCGGCTCCATTTGCGCGTCAGGAAGGCCTGGATGGCGTCGCGGCCTTGCAGGAATTCGGCGCGGTTGCGCCAGCGGCTGTCCTTTGTATAGGCGAGCGCGACCCGCGCTGGATCGCGTGAATTCCAGGCATCCTCGGCCATGCGCGCCTTCTGCGCTGCGGTCTCGGCGGTAAACGGCGGCAGCGGCGGGCGGGCTTCGGACATGGCAACTCCTGTGCGAGGCCATGCTGCAGGCAGGGCCGACAGACTGGAATATAAGCCTTCCATCATTCAAAGGCAGATGGCATATTCGTAACTTGTCCTTCCATTTTTCGGAAGAACCTATGGATCGTCTCGAGGCCATGTCGCTCTTTGTCGCCGCGGTGGAGGCCGGCAGCCTTTCCGCGGCCAGCCGCCGTTTCGGCATTCCGCTGGCGACGGTCAGCCGCAAGATTTCCGATCTCGAGCGCCATCTGAACACACGCCTCCTGAATCGTTCGACGCGACGGCTGACACCGACCGATGCCGGCCAGGCCTATCTTGCCGCCTGCCGCCGCATCCTGGACGACGTCGGCGAGGCCGAACGCACGGCCGCCGGCGAATACAGTGTTCCGACCGGCGAACTGGCCATCACCGCGCCGGTCGTCTTTGGCCGCCTGCACGTGCTGCCGGTCGTCACCGGCTTTCTCGCCGCCTATCCCGACGTGGACATCCGCCTGACATTGGCCGATCGCATAACCCAGCTGGTCGAGGACCATTTCGATCTCGCCATCCGCATCGGCCGATTGCCC
>NZ_RZRP01001002.1:0-2094 GCF_003997795.1 Mesorhizobium sp. M7A.F.Ca.US.005.03.2.1
CCGCAGCGCACGGCCAGGATGTGGTATTCGCGCAAATACCATATGTCGCCGATGCCCTATTCGGTGTTCTTCCATGGCGGCTATGCCATCCATGGAACCGGCGCCGTCAGGCAGCTCGGCCGCCCGGCGTCGCATGGCTGCGTGAGGCTGCACACGGCCAATGCCGCCACGTTCTATTCGATGGTGCGGGAAGTGGGTTTCGGCAACACGCGCATTGTCGTCACCAACTAAGGCGGTTCAGGTTCGCTGTTGTCTGCTGGCGCTGGGCTAACCCCACGCCAGCAGCTCTGCCTAAGCGTTTGGGACCGCCTTTGCCTGCGGTCGCTTTCGACGCCCGCCGCTGATCTCCCACCTTTTGTGGAACCACATCCACTGGCCGGGATCTTCTCGCACCCAGCGCTCGACGACGTCGTTGAGACGCTGGGTGGTGGCACGGACATCGACGCTGCCGTCAGCGGTGCGCGGCAAGGTTAACTTGTTCTCGATTTCGAGCCGGAAGCGGTTGCCTGGCAGCCTGACGCAGCGCGCCGGATAGACGTCGCAATCGTAGTGGCGGGCAAGGGTGGCCAGCACGCGATTGCTCTGGCAGGGACGGCCGAAGAATGTCGTCTCCAGTCCATTGGAGAATTTCTGGTCGACAAGGATGCCGATGTTGCCGCCGTTCTCCAGAACCCCGGCCAGGGCGAATGACGCGCCCGCCATGGATGGCAGCAACGAGCCCATGGTCGAGCGGCGCGTCGAGAGGATGTAGTCGGCGAGATAGGGATTGTTAGGCGGGCGAAACAGCGCAGTGATGTTCATGCCGAAAGTCGCGGCCGCCACCGGCAGCAATTCGAAATTACCGAGATGACCGGTGAAGACGATGTGCGGCTTCTCTTCGCTGGCTATTTCGACGAAGTGGTCAGCTCCCTTGACCTCGACGCGGCCGGGCTCGCTGGCCGCGGGGTCGTAGTCGAAGAGGGCGTCGAGAAAGATGTATTCCGCGGCCAAGCGAGCCATGTTGCCCCACATGTCGGAGGCGATCGCCTGGATCTCGGCTTCGCTCTTTTCCGGATAGGCCTTGCGCAGATTGTCGACGGCGACCTGATGGCGTCCAACCCGGGGGCCGACCAGGCGAGCGACGCGGTCGGCGAAATTCAGCGCACTGTCGGCCGGCAGCAGGCGCAGGACCCAGATGATCATCATCGCTGCCCGCGCCACCAGCCAGTAATTGAGCTGGCGCAGTTGCCTGCCGTAACGAAATTTGAGGTCCCGGCGGAACTTCTTGAATACAGAGGTCAAGGCTCTAGCCGACGCGCAGGATGATCTTGCCGAAAACGTCGCGGCCTTCCATGCGCTTCAGCGCGGCGTCGATACCGTCGAAGCCGACTTCGGTGTCGATGACGGGTGCGACTTGTCCCGCCGCCATTTTCTGCATGGCGTTGGCCATGTTTTCCATGCGGCAGCCAAAGGAGCCAAGCAGTTTCAATTGCTGCTGGAACAGCTGCATCAAATTGATCTGCGTCGACACGCCGGAGGTCGAACCGCAGGTCACCAGGCGGCCGCCACGCTTCAGGCACAGCATCGAGGCGGCGAATGTGTCGGCGCCGACATGTTCAAAGACGACGTCGACGCCCTTCTTCTTGGTCAGCTTGCGCACGACGCCCTCGAAACGGTCGTCGCGGTAGTTGATGACATGGTCGGCGCCGAGCGCCTTGGCCTTGTCGATCTTGTCGTTGGAACCGACCGTAGTGATGATCGTGCAGCCCATCCGCTTGGCCAGCTGGATGGCCGCCGAGCCGATGCCGGATCCGCCGGCATGGATAAGGATGGTTTCGCCGGGTTGAAGCCTGGCGTTGTCGAACAGCATGTGCTCGACGGTGCCGAAGGTGACGGGCGCCACCGCCGCGCCGATGTCGGTCACGCCGGGCGGGGCAGGGACCAGCAGGCGGGCCGGCAGGTTGATCTTCTCCTGCGCGAAGCCGTCGAGATGGAAGCCGTGAACGCCCGAAACATGTTCGCAGAGGTTGTCGCGGCCTTCGCGGCAGGCTCGGCAGAGGCCGCAGGTGCGCGCGCCATAGATCGACACCAATTGTCCGGGCAGCAGGCTGGAAA
>NZ_RZRP01001003.1:0-2089 GCF_003997795.1 Mesorhizobium sp. M7A.F.Ca.US.005.03.2.1
GATCAAGACAGTGCGCGAGAAGAAGAACCGCCTCTATATCATCGTCAAGCAGACGCTGTTGGCCTACATGAACGGCGCGCTGCCGCAGGTGGCGATCGAGTTCGGCCGCAAGACCATCTCGTCCTATGAACGGCCGACGATCGACGCGGTCGAGCAGAGCACGATGAATACCGGCACCGTCGAAAAGAAGGCCGCCTGAACGATGCGCGACAGATCGGTCCCGGCACTGTCATGACCAGCCTGGGCAGTCCAGCGGAAGCGCGCTCGCTGATCATCGAGCGTCTGGTCGGCGACAGCGGCGAGGCCGCGCAGGTCATCGACGCAGGCCGCGCCATGGCCGAACGCGCCGTGCCGCTGCTGCAGAAAACCCTGACCAGCGAGTTTGGCGTTCCGGTCGTCGTCGATCTCAAAGCGATCGAGGTCAGCCGCGTTCCCGAGGCGCGTTCGCGTGCCGGCGACACGTTTGCGATGACCGTGATCGGCTCGTCGGCGTCCTCCGATGCGATGACCCTGGTGATCGATGCTCCGGCGATCGCCATCATGGTCTGCACGCTGTTCGGCGGCGACCCGGATCTGCCGGCATCGCCGATCGAACGCGATCTGTCGCAAATCGAAATCGATGTTTCGACCATGGTGTTCCAGCAGGTCGCACAGGCCCTCAACGGATCGGGAAAGCGTTCGCTCGACCTGCGCCTGCCCGCGCCGCGGGCAATGTCGGGCACCGAGGCGAAGCGGTACGTGCTGCGCGATGGCGCGGCAATCCGCATCGTGCTTGGCATCTCGACGCCGGCCGACAGTGGCACCGTGACGGTGACGATGCCGCAGCGCGTCGTGCTGGCCAGCCGCGACGGAGCCGTGCCTGTCAGCGACGACGATCACGGCCCCAGCTGGCGCGCCCGCTTCTCGGAAGAGGTGATGCGCTCCACCGTGGCGCTCGAGGCCACGATGCCGCTGGCGCGGCTGACGCTCGGCGACCTCGCCGGTTTCGAAATCGGCGATGTCATCGAATTCGAGGAAACGGCCCAGTCCCAGGCGCGTCTCAGCGCACGGGGCAAGACGCTGTTCGTATGCGAGTTCGGCAAACTGGGACAGAATTACACCGTCCGGATCAGGCAACCTTACGATGCCGGGCAGGACTTTATCGACGGGCTGATGCCGGCTGCCGCCGGACGCGCCTGAGCATTTGGAGACGATCATGGCCAAAACCAAGGCGGAAGCCGACCTCGACCAGCCGGACGAGCAACTCGACCGTGCCATCGAAGAATTGCGCGGGGTCCTGCATGAAGAGGAGCAACGCCCCGATGCGGCGTTCAGGGCGGCCTCGTCGGCCAATTCGAGCGTGATCATGAACATCCCCGTCGATGTCCAGATCATCCTCGGCAGCACCGAGATGCCGGTCTCCGATCTGATGGCGCTGCAAAAAGGGTCGACCGTGGCGCTCAATCGCCGCATCGGCGAACCTGTCGACGTCGTGGTCAACGGCCGAAAGATCGCGCGCGGCGAGATCACCGTGCTGGAAAGCGATCCTTCGCGCTTCGGCATCAGGCTGACCGAAATCATCGCCGGCACGAAGGGCGCCTAGACATGGTTTGCGGGGCTTGCCGGTGGCAGCGGAGGCGAGTGGCATGACGACGCCGGTGACCTTGACCCGCGCGCAGAAGGCGGCCGCCATACTTGTGGCGATGGGCAAGCCGTCGGCCAGCCGCCTGCTGAAATTCTTCAAGCAGGAAGAACTGAAGGCCCTGATCGAGGGCGCCCGGCTGCTGCGGACGATTCCGCAAAGCGATCTTGAGCGCATTGTCGCTGAGTTCGAGGCCGAATTCACCGAAGGGGCGGGATTGCTCGATTCCGCCGACAGGATGGACACCATCCTCAACGAATCGCTCTCGCCCGAAGAGATGAGCGCGATCATGGGCGACAGGAAATTCGAGGTCGCACCGGAAGGCCCGCCGCCGATCTGGCCCGAGCTCGAAAAGCTCGAACCGGCGCGGCTTGGCGCCTTCCTGGCCGGTGAGCATCCGCAGACAGCGGCCATGGTGTTGTCGAAGCTGGCGCCGCAGGTGGCGGCGAGCGTGCTGCTGACACTGAC
>NZ_RZRP01001004.1:0-2086 GCF_003997795.1 Mesorhizobium sp. M7A.F.Ca.US.005.03.2.1
GACGGTAACGGTGGCGCTCATGCCGGTGCGCAACGCCATCTTGGCGTCCGTATCGGTCAGTTCGAGACGAACCGGGATGCGCTGTGTGACCTTGACCCAGTTGCCGGTGGCATTCTGGGCCGGCAGCAGCGAGAACTCGGCTCCCGTGCCGGCGCCGATCGCCTTGACCGTCGCCTCGAAGGTGCGCCCCGGATAGGTGTCGACCACGATCTCGGCCTTCTGACCGGGCTTCATGTGGGTGAGCTGCGTTTCCTTGAAATTGGCATCGATCCAGGTGTCGCCGGTCTCGACCAGCGAAAACAGCGGCGTGCCGGAACCGACATATTGGCCGACCTTGAACGACGAGGCCTGGCTGACGATGCCGTCAGCCGGCGCCTTGACCGTGGTCTGCGCCAGGTCGTAGGCGGCCTTGTCGCGCGCGGCGAGCGCGGCCATCACGGTCGGATGTTTGTCGGTTTCGATGTCGGGATTGCCGCCAAGGGCTGCCTTGGCGCTGATGATGCCTTGCTCGGCAACGGCCAGCTGCTGCTTGGCCTTGTCGAGATCGTTCTTGGCTTCGTCCAGCGACGATTTGGCGTTGATGCCCTTCTGGGCAAGATCGGCGGCGCGGTCGAACTGCGACTGGGCGAAGGCGACCTGGCTGGCATCGGACTTCTGCTGAGCCATCGACTGGCCATAGGCGGCGCGCAACTGCTCGACATTGAGACGCGCGCCCGCCACCGCCGCGTCGGCCTGAGCCAACGCGATCCGGTAGGGCTCGGGGTCGATGGCAAACAGCTCGTCACCCTGCTTGACCAGCTGGTTATCGAAGATATCGACCTTGACGATGCGGCCGGCCGTGTCGGAAGCGATCGATACCTTGGCCTGCTGCAGATTGGCGTTCTCGGTCTCCTGATAGCGGCCGCCGGTAACCCAGACATAGCCGCCGCCAACAGCCAATGCCGCAGGCAGCGCGACCATCAGCAGGAAGCGGCCCAGCCGGCGCTTTTTCTTCACCGGCGCCGGAGCCGGCTGCACCGGGGGAGCAACGGTCGCCGGGGCCGCGGCCGGCTGCGCCGGCGCTTCCATTTCCAGTTCGGTCACTTTCTCGTCTATCTTGGCTACCGCGTTCATGCTGCTGCGCCCTCTGTGTTCTTCACTTTTTCAATGGACGGCGTCTCGTCGTCGGTCAGGTTGCGGACCATCGCCTCAAGTCCCTCGACGAGGACGCGACGGGCTTCCGGTTTCACGCCGACCAGCGATTCCTCATAGACTTCTCCGGCAATGCTCTTGATCACGGCGTAGGCATCGCTTGCCTTGGGCGTCAGGAAGATCATGCGGACGCGGCGATCGGCAGCGTCGGAACGACGCTCGATCCAGCCTCCCTCCTCCATGCGGTCGACCAGGCGCGAAACGCTGATCGGCTCGATTTCGAGAAGTTCGGCCAGCCGCGCCTGCGCGACACCGTCTTCCTTGGCAACGCGGACCAGAAGCCGCCATTGCGCCGAAGAAAGCCCCAAGCCACTGGCCCTCGCCTCGAAGCGCTTGCGCATCAGGCGCTGCACGTCGTGGATCAAGAAGCCCAATCTGTCGATGCCATCGGAAACCATGAGCGAGATATATAATAAGCGTGCTCACTATTCAAGATGCCGCAGTGCACACAAAGCCGACAAATGTGCATGACAGCTTTGCCGGGCAAATCATGGTTATCGATTTGCGAACGCATGATGGCCGCGCCGCCTCTCCGCTGGTCGCGTCTGGCATATTGATGTACAGCCGCTGAACAGGATCGGGGGATCAACGCAATGCCGACGCTTTACGCTCTCAAGCCGGCCTTCCAGGGTCGACTGCGGCCGCTGGTCAATCGGCTGGCGGCTATCGGGGTCACCGCAAACAGCATAACCATCCTGGCGGCCGCGATGTCGATAGCCGCCGGCGCGGCCATTGCGATCCGGCATGAATGGCGCTGGCTGCTGTTGCTTATCCCCGTGGTGATGTTCGTGCGCATGGCGCTGAATGCCGTGGACGGCATGCTGGCGCGCGAGCATGGCCAAGCCTCGACGCTCGGCATGTATCTGAACGAGTTGGGCGAGGTCCGAAACGACAT
>NZ_RZRP01001005.1:0-2084 GCF_003997795.1 Mesorhizobium sp. M7A.F.Ca.US.005.03.2.1
ACGCTGGTGCTGGTGACGCATGATCCGGCGCTCGCGGCACGCTGTTCGCGCCAGGTTTCGATGCACTCGGGCCGGATCGAGGCACCGGCGCCGGTCAAGGTGACGGCCTGATGCCGCTGTCCCGGACGTTGAGGCTCGCTGTCCGCTTCTCGCTGCGCGAGATGCGCGGCGGCCTGTCCGGTTTCCTGATCTTCCTCGCCTGCATCGCGCTCGGCGTCGCGGCCATCGGCGGCGTCAACTCGGTGGCGCGTTCGATCACCGCCGGTGTCGCCAATCAGGGCCAGACGCTGCTTGGCGGCGATCTTCGCTTCCAGATCAACCAGCGTGACGCCAGTCAGGCGGAGCGCAGCTTCCTTGACGGGCTCGGCACGGTTTCGCGGACCGCCAGCATGCGTTCGATGGCGCGTCTCGCCGACGGATCCGACCAGGCGCTGGTCGAGGCCAAGGCGGTCGACCATGTCTATCCGCTCTATGGCACGCTGGAGACCGAGCCGGCGCTGTCGAAACAGGAACTGTTCGGCGAAGAGTTCGGCGTCTTCGGTGCGGCAGCGCCCGATCTTCTGTTCGAGCGGTTGCACGTCAAGCCTGGCGACCGGCTGAAGCTCGGCACCGCTACTTTCGAACTGCGCGCCAAGCTGGTCGCCGAACCGGATGCCGTGTCCGACGGTTTCGGCTTCGCGCCGAGGCTGATGATCTCGACCGAAGGGTTGGCGGCCACTGGACTGATCCAGCCGGGCAGCCTGGTCGAGAATGCCTACAAAATCCGGCTGCCGGCGGACGCCGACGAGACGAGGCTCAAGGCCATCCAGGATCAGGCCGCCACGGATTTTCCGGAAGCCGGCTGGTCGATCCGCACGCGCAGCAACGCGGCGCCCGCGCTGTCGTCCAACATCGAACGCTTCTCGCAGTTCCTGACCCTGGTCGGGCTGACGGCGCTGGTGGTCGGCGGCGTCGGCGTCGCCAATGCGGTGCGCGCCTATCTCGACGGCAAGCGCGGCGTCATCGCCACCTTCAAGAGCCTGGGCGCTTCGGGCGGCTTCGTCTTTGCCGTCTATCTCGTGCAGATCCTGATCATAGCCGGATTGGGTATCGTGCTGGGCCTTGTGCTCGGCGCACTAATGCCCTTCGCGGCGAGCGCGGCCTTGCAATCCGTCATTCCGGTGCCGGCCGAAGGCGGCTTCTATCCCGGCGCGCTCGGCATGGCGGCGCTGTTCGGCCTGCTGGTGACGTTGGCTTTCGCGCTGCTGCCGCTCGGCCGCACCCGCGACGTGCCGGCAACCGCGCTGTTTCGCGAAATGGGGCTGGAAGGCCGCGGCTTGCCGCGCCCCGCCTATGTCGCGGCGGCCATAGGCATCGCGCTGCTGCTTGCGGCGCTGGCCATTCTGTTCTCGGGCGACCAGCGCATCGCCTCGATCTTTGTCGGCGCTACCGTCTTCGCCTTCCTGGTGCTGCGCGTGGTCGGCGCACTGGTGCAATGGACGGCCAGGAAAAGCCCGCGCGTGCGCTTCGTGGCGCTCAGGCTCGCCATCGGCAACATCCATCGGCCAGGCGCCCTGACGCCATCGGTGGTGCTGTCCCTTGGGCTCGGGCTGACGCTATTGGTGACGCTGGCGCTGATCGACGGCAATCTCAGGCGACAGATCTCGGGCAGCCTGCCGGAACGGGCGCCGAACTTCTTCTTCGTCGACATCCAGAGCGCCGATGTCGCGTCCTTCTCGGCGCTGATCGGCAAGGAGGCGCCGCAGGGCGTGCTGGCCAAGGTGCCGATGCTGCGCGGCCGGGTGATGGCGCTGAACGGTGTCGACGTCGACAAGGTGAAGGTGCCGGCGGAAGGCGCCTGGGTGCTGAGGGGGGATCGCGGCCTGACCTATGACACCAGGCAGCCGGAGAACGCGACGCTGACCGAGGGCAGTTGGTGGCCCGAAAATTACAGCGGCGAACCGCTGGTTTCGTTTTCGGCGCAAGAAGGCAAGGAGATCGGGCTGAAGCTCGGCGACACCATCACCGTCAATGTGCTGGGCCGCAACGTCACGGCCAGGATCGCCAGTTTCCGCCAAGTCGAATGGGAGACGATGGGTATCAAT
>NZ_RZRP01001006.1:0-2084 GCF_003997795.1 Mesorhizobium sp. M7A.F.Ca.US.005.03.2.1
ATCGAGGATTACCGGTCTATCATTCACACGCAGCTGCGGCTGTTCCTCTAGAGCCGCGCCTATTTCGCCCGATGGACGAGGCCTTCGAAGCCGTGTGTCAGATCCGAAGCGCCGGCCGCGAACATCTTGACGAGATTTTGCGGACGGCCGGGAGTCTTGTTCGCATCGAGGAGGATGGCCCTGCCCTCATGCATGACGAAATCGAATTTTCCATAGTCGAAGCCGAGTTCACGCCGGCGCTCACGCAGTTCGTCGGGCACCGGGACGGGCTCGCGCCGGATCGTCTCCGATGCCTTGACCAGGCCGTTCGGGGAGACGTAGCGGGTGCAGCGCTCTCGCTCTCCGCAAAACACCCAGAAACGAACAGCAAAACCGTCGGGTTCTCTCTCCGGAATGAACTTTTCCACGACGAGATCGTCGCAATCAAAGACGCCGTCTGGAACGTCGCCGAGAGATCCGTGGATCTCATAGGGGTGCAAGATTGGCAAATGCGGAAACGGCGGCTGTTTGCCCGCGCGCTCGGATCGCCGGTTGAGGAGCGTCTCCGGGATTCCCCGATTGTTGAGATTGCTTTTGACGATCACCTGACCTTGCCAGCTGTCGGTTTTGTCGATCAATGCACCACTGATCCGCCGTTTGGATATGTCGGCGGCGCCGATGTTGAGGCAGAATGCAAAACACCGGGCATAGTCGACATAGTCCGTTGGCGTCACCGTGGCATCGACATGCAATACCGCCATATCGGCGCTGACCGGCTTCGACAGGCCTTGCTGAACCCGAACCGAATGGCCGCGCCTTTTCAATTCCGCAAGAATGTCGAACAGCATGTATGGGCTGCTCCTGCGCAGCAGAATATCGCGCCTGCCCAGGAACCTGTCATGCTCATGCGTTATCACGGCGATACGCGCCACTATCCACCTCCTGGACTGTCTGTAGATGCCTTGAAATGTCTTGGCTTGTCCAACGACCTCTATTAAGCCCCGGTGATATCCAAAATCCAGGCGTGCAGGGGGCCAATGGAATTGCATGACAAATCATTGGGACGATTACCACCGCCATTGGAAACTTCTGGAAGCGCCGCTCCGGCCGACAGCGGAAACCGTCGCTATATTCGATCGCGAACTTGATCTCGGAAATGCCGATGTCCTTCTCTTGGGGGTTACCCCGGAATTGGCAGTTCTGGGCAAGTCGATGTTGGCGGTCGACCAGTCGGCGGCCATGATTTCCGGCGTATGGGCTGGCGACGACGGCTCGCGACGGGCAATCGCCGGCAACTGGCTTAACCTGCCCGTGGACCGCGCAAGCATCGACGCCGTCATCGGCGACGGATGCCTGTCGGCGGTCGCTTCCCAGGCGGCGCGCAGTTCGTTGTTTGGCGAGGTCGCCAGGGTGCTGAAGCCTGGCAGGCGCGCAGCGATCCGCGTCTTCGCACGACCGGAAACGGCGGACGATCTGTGCGGCATCGAAGCTCTGGTTCTGGCCGGCGGGATCGAGAATTTCCACGCGCTCAAATGGCGGATTGCGATGGCGTGTACGACCGACGACCGCGATTTTACCATCAAGGTGGCAACGATCCGCGATGCATTCGGCAGACTGTTTCCGGACCGCGAAGCTCTTGCCGCGCGAACAGGATGGAGCATGACCTCGATCAACACGATCGACGTCTATGCAGGCTCGGACATAAGCTACAGCTTCGCGACGCTGGCCACGCTGACCAACGAGGCAGCCAACTGGTTCGGCGACGTGCGCGTCGTGCCGAGCGGAAGCTATCCGCTGGCGGAACGGTGCCCGCTTCTGGTGCTCGGTTCGGCCAGGCACCGGTAAGTTCATCATCATGCGCCAAGAGGCGCTCCGAGCGCCTTGACTCCGGCGCGCCGCCAGCCTATTTCAGCGCCACGTTAGCACTCGCCTTTGGTGAGTGCTAACCACATGTCCGGCGCCGCCGGATGGAGGAACTGTTTCTCACCGTTCTCATCGAGGAAGAAAAAATGGCAAAGTCGAAGTTCCGCCCGCTTCATGACCGCGTGGTCGTTCGCCGGGTCGAATCCGAATCCAAGACCGCTGGCGGGATCATCATCCCCGAC
>NZ_RZRP01001007.1:0-2081 GCF_003997795.1 Mesorhizobium sp. M7A.F.Ca.US.005.03.2.1
GCACGCGGGAATGGGGCTGATCGATTTCATTGGCAAGACCGCGGGGGCGGGAGACTTTCTGGCCCCGATCAGAACCGCCAACTACGCGATTATATCGAACGCGGTCGAGGCAGGCTTTGTGCGGATCACCGGGCCTTTTTCGGAGGCCTCTTCGTTCGCCAGCGTTTCTCTCGCCTGCCTGGCATTCTGCTACAGCTACTGGAGAAAGACCAAATCACCGCTTGCGAAATGGCTGGCCGGAATCCTGCTCTTCTTGTCCATTCTGTCGACTTCATCGACGGCTTACGTCGGGCTGACACTGCTATGCATCCCCGTTGCGTTGTCCATGCTACAGTCGGTCATCAGGGGAAAAGTTGCGCGCGAAGAGATACTGATAATAGCTCTCATGGTGGTGGGCGGGACCGCCGTACTGGGCATTAGTCTTTACAAAGCCGAGGCGTTGGACCCGTTCGTCAGACTGATCAACAGCACCATCATTAACAAAGCGGATTCCGGGTCAGGCCATGAGCGCACTTATTGGAATGTAAAGAGCCTGCAGTCGTTTCTCGATACGAGCGGACTGGGCGTTGGTTTCGGCAGTTCAAGGGCATCGAGTTGGCCGATCGCTGTCCTGTCGCAGTTGGGTCTGTTTGGATCGCTGATGATAGTGGCCCTGCTCTATGTCGTGACCAGAGGCCTGGGCGCGGTTCGGGAACGGGTGGATGCAGAGACAGATGCAATCGTGACGAGCGTCAGGAATGCTGCCCTTGCAAGCATAATTGCAATGTCGGTGTCGGGTGGCAGCGCTGATCCAGGCATCCTCTTCTTCATCGCACTTGCAGTTGTTTGCGCCACGAGAGCCCGTGCTCGGCGCGGCGTAGCCGCCTTGGAACGAAGCGTTCCGGCGCCGGGCCACGCCACCGTCAACGTCCTGTAATCCAGTTCCGCCGAATTGGCTTCGCGGTGGCAAAGGTTCCTGGCGATGTGCCAGGCCCCCGTCCTGTGCAATATCGGCAGCGAAGTCGAATAAGGGACGGTCGTCGCGATCGAGCGTGCGACAGTACCGCGGCGGTCGCTTGCGAACGAGTAGAAGGGCTGCCGGCAATGTGCATTCGAAGCTTGCGTGGCTGTATCGAGGAGGTGCAGCAGCATCGTGCGGCCTTCTCCGCTTACGTGGTCTCGGGGGATAAAAGTGATCAGAAGCCGCTGCCGTAAGTCAAGTGCGGCCAGGACAGCTGCACAAAGCTTGCTGCATCCCGACGGAGCCAACTAGGTCCAGGGCTATCGGGAATTTGTCAAAAGACTTTTATGCTGCAATCGATATTTGCTTCCATAACGGGCCGACGACTTTCGTCAGAAACAGTCACCGAAAGGTTGCTTTGTAACCCGCCCTGAACTTCGTCCTGTGCCATGGCGACCAGCATTTTAACCGCGTCTACCCGGGCCTCGAGCGCACCAACGTAGTGGGTGCCCTCTGTATCGGGAGAATGGGATTTGCCGTCCCGGATATCGAAAAAAAACAGCGGCATTTTTGCGCCCGTGCTTAAAGCTGTGCGTTCGTCAGAGCAGAAGACTTGCTTCTTGCTCACGGCTGCTTAAGGCATTCCCCTGGGGGATTCTAGCAACCGCAGATGGTCAATGGGACGCGACTGTGGAGAACTCGAATGGCGGCGATCACAAAATATTACAAGGTTTATTAACGCCAGGAAACGCTCCTTATGGGTGGTCCTGGGAGTCGCAATCCAGCCTACGTTGGAACGCGGCACGGTCGTCGATCAGATCGCGGCATCACGACATTCAGCGGTATTATCGGATCTTTGCGGGCATCAGGGCTTGCAGGGCACCGCGGAAATAGCCCGACAACGATGCTCGCCGGCTTTCCATGTCGTGAAAGGGATCAACCAAACTGATAGATAGGCCGGAAGAACGGTTCCGGTAAGCTACCGCCTCGACAACCGCATTTGTGTCGTTCGGAGTGTCCTGTCTTGTCGCTGAATTTCGTTGACGAAGCCCGGCCCAACACGTTCGAGTTTGAAACCTCGGCGCTGATAAAGGCGTCCGGGTTTAGGGAATATGATGCGCGCTGGTGGTTTGGCCAGGTC
>NZ_RZRP01001008.1:0-2074 GCF_003997795.1 Mesorhizobium sp. M7A.F.Ca.US.005.03.2.1
GATCACTGATGAGCACGGCTGCAAGAGCGAAAGATTGGCTGCTGAAGCCGGCGGCCAGGCTTGTTCCGCTGGACGAGGACCGTGCGCGGCTGGAACTGGCCGAGATCGCGTCCGCCGCACGCGAAGAAGGGGTGACGCGGCTGGCCAAGTTTCTGGCCGGCAAAGGGGAGGGCCAGGATTTCCTCGCCGCCGTCTTCGATCTGTCGCCGTTCCTGCGCGATACGGCACGTCGCCGGCCGCAAATCCTGGACGGGCTGTTCGAGCAGACAATCGAGGCTCGGCTGAAAGCGATCGGCGCCGCCATAGACCTGGCGCATTTGGCGGAGACCCTTTCGGAATCCGGCCTGATGATGGAGCTGCGCCAGTGGAAGTCGGAGGCGCATTTCCTCATCGCGCTGGCCGATCTTGCCGGCGAGGCCGAAACGGCGCTGACGGTCCGGCGGTTGAGCGACCTCGCTGACGCCTGTACCCGTGCCGCCGTCGACTTCCTGCTGCGCGACGCGCACGGCCAGGGCAAACTCAAACTGCCGGATGTCGACAACCCGTCGAAACAGTCGGGTTGGATCCTGCTCGGCATGGGCAAGCTCGGGGCACATGAGCTGAATTTTTCCTCGGACATCGATCTGGTGGTTTTCTTCGATCCGGAAGCACCGGCGGTCGTCGACCCGCTCGACGCCACCGAATTGTTTTCGCGGCTGACGCGCCGCCTGGTTCGCGTCCTGCAGGACCGCACCGAGCACGGATATGTCTTCCGCACCGATCTGAGGCTGCGCCCCGACCCCGGTTCGACACCGCTGGCGATCCCGGTTGAGGCGGCACTGCGCTACTATGAGGCGCGCGGCCAGAACTGGGAGCGCGCCGCCATGATCAAGGCACGTCCGGTAGCCGGCGATCTGGCCGCGGGCGCTGCCTTCCTCAAGGAGCTTCAGCCCTATATCTGGCGCAAATACATGGATTACGCGGCGATTGCCGACGTCCATTCGATCAAGCGCCAGATCCACGCCCACAAGGGCCATGGTGAGATCGCGGTCAAGGGCCACAACGTCAAGCTCGGGCGCGGCGGCATTCGCGAGATCGAATTCTTCGTCCAGACCCAGCAGCTTATCGCCGGCGGACGCTTCCCTGAACTGCGTGGCCGCGAGACCGTGCCGATGCTCGGCGAGCTTGCGACACGCGGCTGGATCACCATCGAGGCGCGCGATGCGCTCGCCCGCCAGTACTGGTTCTTGCGCCGCGTCGAACATGCCGTGCAGATGGTTGCCGACGAGCAGACCCACACGCTGCCGGAAGATGACGAAGGCTTGGAGCGCATCGCCCGCATGCTCGCCTTTGCCGATGCTTCTGCCTTTTCCCAGGCGTTTCGCGCCTCGCTGCAGCAGGTCGAACGCCACTACGCGGCACTGTTCGAAACAGCACCCGAACTGTCGACAGGCATCGGCAATCTCGTCTTCACCGGCGATGTCGACGATCCCGATACGCTGCAGACCTTGCACGGCCTCGGCTTCCAGCGGCCAAGCGACATCTGCCGCGTCATCCGAGGCTGGCATTTCGGTCGCTATCGCGTCACTCAGTCGGCGGAGGCGCGCGAGCGGCTGACGGAATTGACGCCGGCTCTGCTGCGCTCCTTCGGCCAGACGCGCCGGGCCGACGAAGCGCTGATGCGCTTCGACGAATTTCTCGCCGGCCTGCCGGCCGGCATCCAGCTGTTTTCCCTGCTGCAGTCCAATCCGGCCCTGCTCAAGCTCCTGGCAACGATCATGGGTGCGGCGCCCCGGCTGGCGGCGATCATCACCCGCCGGCCGCATGTCTTCGATGGTCTGCTCGACCCGGCCTTGCTGACGGAGCTACCGGACCGCGCCTATCTGTCGGCACGGCTTTCCGCCTTTGTCGAGGGCGACCGGCTTTATGAGGACGTGCTCGACCGGCTGCGCATTTTTGCTTCCGAGCAGAAATTCCTGATCGGCGTCCGGCTGCTCGCCGGCTCGATCGATCCGGCGCGCGCCGGCCGCGCCTTCTCCGATCTGGCGGATCTCACCATCGAGGCTGCGTTGCAGGCGGTGACGGCCGAATTCGC
>NZ_RZRP01001009.1:0-2074 GCF_003997795.1 Mesorhizobium sp. M7A.F.Ca.US.005.03.2.1
CATGATCACACTGCGCCGCGCCGATCTCGACGCCCGCTTCCCCGGCCTGCTCGACAGCGTCATCGCCGCCGCCGGCGACGATCCCGCACTGCCGGCGGTTGGCGGCCACGATATCGAAGTGCACGCCCGACCCTGAAGGACTTGGGTTCCTCGCCCACGAACGTGGGGAAAAGGAAAAGCGGCGTCACACAGGAGCTTCCCGAAATGCGCATCGCCGTCCTCGCCGACATCCACGGCAATGTGCTGGCGCTCGACGCCGTGCTTGACGACCTGCGCCGGCGCGGCGGCGCCGACCTGACCGTCAATCTCGGCGACAGCGTTTCCGGCCCGCTATGGCCGCGCGAAACGATGGAACGGCTGCAGGCGCTGAACCTGCCGACGGTGCGCGGCAACCACGACCGCCTTGTTGCCGCCGACCCCGCTGATGACACCATGTGGCCCTCCGACGTCTATGCGCAGGAGCGGCTGACCGAGGCACAGCGCCAGGTGCTGTTCGCCCAGCCGTTGACGCTGGAGATCGCACCCGGAATCATCGCTTTCCACGCCCGTCCCGACCATGACGAGAAATATCTCATTGATACGATCGCCAATGGCCAGCTGGTGCGCGCGCCGCTGACGGCGATCCGTCGGCGGCTGAAGGCGCTCGACCCGGCTTGCCGCATCGCGCTGTGCGGCCACAGCCACCGCGCGGAACTGATCCGCGTCCCCGACGGTCCCGTCATCTTCAATCCGGGCAGCATCGGCTGCCCTGCCTATGACGATTCCACGCCGCCGGCGCATGTCTCCGAGCAGGGCTCGCCGCATGCGCGCTACGGCATTGTCACCTCGGGCAGCAACGGCCAGCCTGACGGCTTCGAGGCCATCGCCGTCGACTACGACCACGAGGCGGCCGCCAGGCAGGCCGAACAAGCGGGCCGGCCGGAATGGGCTCACGCGCTCAGAACCGGGTTCATGCCCCTGCCCGGCTGAAGGCTGGCGAAACGGCGGCCCGAATTTTCGGGCTTACATGGCGCCGCGTCGTCCCTTATAAAACCGGCCGGGCTTGCGGCGGGCTCGATCCGCCGCGGCACGGTATCAGCGCACGGCCAAACGATGAGGCGCACAGTTACGCTCCGAACAAACCTCCATGCGCTGATTGCTGCTCCGCTGCTGATGACGGCGTGGCCGGTGATTGCCCCCGCTATGGCTGAAGAGATGGCCCAAGAGGCGCCGGAGCTCGTCATCTCCGTCGTCACCGGCCTGGCGCCGGACGACCTTCTCAAGGTCCGCACCACCGCATCGCCGGTCGCCACGGTCGAGGCGCGGCTGAGCAGCGGCGACATGGTCACCAATCTCGGCTGCAACGACATCAACGGCTACAAATGGTGCAAGGTCGAAAGCACGGGCAAGGAGAAGCTGAGCGGCTGGGCGCCGGCGCGCTATCTCATCCCCCTCAATCCGAACCCCTATGTCGAAGGTGAGCCAAGACCGGCCGGTGCGCCGGTGATTGCCTCCACCGGCAGTGGGGCCGAGCAGGCCTCGGCACCGGACCAATCGCAGGCCACCGGCTCAGCCGACAGCGCGCCGGTCGCACCGCCCGACCTGACGGCGCGGCTTGGCGGCGCCGGTCCGGCAGCCGAAAGCACGCCGAAATCGGCCGCGGAAATCGGCCACGCCGCCATGCAGGATGCGTACCTACTGGCGCTGGCGGCGCCTGACGTCCCGCTTGATTCCACTCCGACGCTGGCTTCTGGCCCCGAAATTCCCTGCGCCCGCTATGTCGGCCAGCCGATGGAGCGCTGCAAGGTCAGCGTGGTGCACAGCGCCGACAAGGCGAACATCACTGTGACCTGGCCCGATGGCGGCACGCGCATCATCTCTTTCCGTGCCGGCCAGCCGGCCGGTTCCGACGCGCCCGGCGACTTCCGCTTCACCAGGGAAGGTAGCCTCAACATGATCCGTGTCGGCGTCTCGGAGCGGTTTGAGATCACGGATCAGTTGGCGCTGGGGAATTAGAATTCAGGGGAGTAAGGGAGCAGGGAATAAGGGAGTGTGTTTGGAATTCTCTCGAACCCACCCTATTCCCCTATTCCCC
>NZ_RZRP01000100.1:0-11742 GCF_003997795.1 Mesorhizobium sp. M7A.F.Ca.US.005.03.2.1
TGCGCGTGGTGCCGGATTCCTTTTGCAGGATGAGCTGGGTGTTGCGGGCGATCCGCGCCGAATGGTCGGTCGGCAGCGCCATCGCCTCGTCGAAGGAATTGGTGTGCAGCGATTGGGTGTGGCCCTGCGTTGCAGCCATTGCCTCGATCATGGTGCGGACAATGTTGTTGTAGGGATCCTGCGCCGTCAGCGACCAGCCAGAAGTCTGGCAATGGGTGCGCAGCGACAACGAGCGCTCGTCCTTGGGCGAAAAATTCTTCTGCATCAGGGTCGCCCACAACAGGCGCGCGGCCCGCAGCTTGGCGACTTCCATGAAGAAATTCATGCCGATGGCCCAGAAGAAGGACAGGCGCGGCGCGAAGCGGTCGATGTCGAGGCCGGCCGCGACGCCGGCGCGAGCATACTCGATGCCATCGGCGATCGTATAGGCGAGTTCAAGGTCGGCCGTCGCGCCGGCCTCCTGCATGTGATAGCCGGAGATCGATATCGAATTGAACTTCGGCATGTTCTTCGATGTGTACGAGAAGATGTCCGACACGATCCGCATCGAGGGCTTTGGTGGATAGATGTAGGTGTTGCGGACCATGAACTCCTTCAGAATGTCGTTCTGAATGGTGCCGGCGAGATCTTTCTGCGCAACGCCCTGTTCTTCCGCCGCGACAATGTAGAGCGCCATGATCGGCAGCACCGCGCCGTTCATCGTCATCGATACCGTCATCTCGCCGAGCGGAATGCCGTCGAAGAGCTGCCGCATGTCGAGAATGGAATCGATGGCGACGCCAGCCATGCCGACATCGCCGGCAACGCGCGGATGATCGCTGTCATAGCCGCGATGCGTGGCGAGATCGAAGGCGACCGACAGGCCCTTTTGACCAGCGGCAAGGTTGCGTCGGTAAAATGCGTTGGATTCTTCGGCCGTCGAGAAGCCGGCATATTGCCGGATCGTCCAGGGCTGCTGGACATACATGGTCGGGTAGGGGCCGCGCACGAAGGGCGGCAGGCCGGGATAGGTGTCGAGATGCGGCAACCCCTTGAGGTCGCTTTGATTGTACAGATGCTTGGCGACGAGCCCTTCCGGCGTGGTCCGCTGGCCTTTGACCTCGACGGGAGCGCGGCGTGGCGGGACCCAGCCGATCTGGCCGAAGTCCGGGATCAAGAGCCGGCTCCGATCGATTGGTCGATGCGGACTGGAAACAGCGCCTCGCAGACGGCAACGCCTTCGGTGAAGGCCGGCCGCCGTTCCGCCGCCAGCGTCTCGACCGGACGTTCGTCTTTCGATGGATAGAGCGTGGTGCCGATGATGGCCCGTTGGCCTGTGCGGTAGGCTGCATTGCGCTGCTCCGCAGCTGCGTGGACGCGCTTCTGGATGCGTCCGTCCTGAAGGCTGGACAGGACACCGCCCTCGGCTTCGATCGTCTGCAATTCCGCCCAGGCCAACTCGCACAACTCCGCGGTCAACGCCTCGACGGCGCCGGAACCATAGGCGGGATCGGTGACATGATCGATATGGCTTTCATTGGCCATGATCAGCTGCGTGTTGCGGGCAACACGACGGGCAAAACCCGCCGGCAGACCATGCGCGATCGTGTGCGGCAGGATGGAGATCGAATCGGCGCCGCCGCACGCCGCGGCAAAGCATGCAATGGTGGTGCGCAGGATGTTGGTCTCCGGATCCATCGCCGTCATCATGCGAAACGACGTCTCGGCATGGATATTGGCGGTGGATGTCGGGATCGAACAAGCCTCCTGCACCCGCGCCCATAGCCTGCGCAGTGCTCGCATCTTGGCCGTCGACAGCAACTGGTCCTGGTCGACGCTGAGCGCAAAACCGATATGGGGTGCGGCATAGACAAGCGGCTGCCGCGCCGTCTCGAACATTCTGAGATAGGAGACAGCCGAAGCCAGCATGATGCCAAGTTCCTGCGCTTCCGTGGCGCCGGCATTGTGGAACACGCGCCCGTCAGCTTCCAGCAGCACGCCCGGAACGCCCATCGCGAAGAAGTGCGCCAGCGACTGTGGCATAGAGGCCTGCAGCGCCTCGATCGACATGCGCAACCGACCGGTTCCCGCGAAGATCGCCGCTGGATCGATGCCGAAGGAGAGGTTGAGCTTTGCCGGGTCCGATCGCCGCTTGCTCAGGAACGCGACCAACCAGTCGGCCACGGCGCGGCTCCAGGGATGGGCGTCGATGCGAACCTGGATGCGGTTGAGCGGTATGCCGTCCAGCACCGCCTCCAGCGCCTCCGCCGTTCTCGGCAAGCCGTAGCCGAACGCGTTGGGCGCCCCTTCGAAGACCAGCGACAATCCCGTGGCACCCTGTGCAACATCCTCCAGCGCTTGGCTTCTGGCACGGTCGATGTCCGGATCGTCGATGCGCTGGCTGACGATCCATGGCGATTTCGGGTTTGTACGCACGATCGGTTCCGCCGCGGTGCTGCGGTCGTAGAGCGGTTCGATACGGATGTTGTCATCGCTGTGCGAGACCAGCTTTTCCTCGAAGGAAGCGCCTGCCAATGCCTTTTCCGCCAAGGCGAGCCATCGCTGACGCTCGGCGTTCTCGGGTTCCACGTCCTGGATCAAGGCTCCGGCGCCCATCCGTCCTCCTCGTTTCATGCGGCCGCACCAGCCGGGAGCGGTTCAGTCTACGGTCCCCGGTCCGATATCGCAATGCAATGCGCTTTCAGAGACCGGATTCGATCCATCAGATATAGGTCAGTCCGCGTGGACGACGATTGCCAAACAGCGGCAAAATCCGCAAGCTCCAAAAACCCGATCTGAACGAATGGGGCCGATTTGGGCGAATGGCCCGGATTTGGACGAATGGCCCCGATTTGGACGAATGGCCCCGATTTGGACGAATGGCCCCGATTTGGACGAATGGCATTGTCGCTGTGCAATGGCCTCACTATACCTGCGGCAAGGCCACTGGCTTTAGACACATCAGTTTGCGGAGACCGGACATATGGCTGACGAGACCAGTATTTTCATCGGCGCCAGCCGAAAGCCCGACGACAGCTATCAGCGTGCCGAGCAGTTGTTGCTGCGATATGGGAATCGTCACGGCCTGGTGACCGGCGCCACCGGCACCGGCAAGACCGTCACCTTGCAGATCCTGGCCGAAGGATTTTCCAACGCCGGCGTGCCGGTGTTCTGCGCGGACATCAAGGGTGATCTGTCGGGCATCGCGATGATGGGCACGGCACAGGATTTCCTCGTCAAGCGGGCCGAACAGGTCAAGCTCGATCCGTATGACTTCCAGGAATTTCCCGTTATCTTCTGGGACTTGTTCGGCGAGCAGGGTCATCCGATCCGCGCCACGGTCTCGGAAATGGGGCCGTTGTTGCTGTCGCGCCTGATGAACCTGACCGAGGCGCAGGAAGGCATCATGAACATCGCCTTCCGCCTGGCGGATGAGGAAGGTCTGCTGCTGCTCGACATGAAGGACCTGCAGGCGCTGCTCGCCAACATCGCCGAGCGCGCCGACGAGATCGGCTCACGCTATGGCAACGTGACGAAGCCATCGGTCGGGGCTATTCAGCGCACGCTGCTGGTCCTCGAACAGCAGGGGGCCGCAAACTTCTTCGGCGAACCGGCACTGCGTATCGCCGATATCATGCGCACCACCCGCGACGGACGCGGCGCCATCAGCGTGCTTGCCGCCGACAAGCTGATGATGAATCCGCGGCTCTACGCGACCTTCCTGCTATGGCTGATGTCGGAGCTGTTCGAGGTGCTGCCGGAAGTCGGCGACCCCGACAAGCCGAAGCTGGTGTTCTTCTTCGACGAGGCCCATCTTCTGTTCGACGAAGCACCCAAGGTGCTCATCGATCGCGTCGAACAGGTCGTCCGACTGATCCGCTCGAAAGGCGTCGGCGTCTATTTCGTCACCCAGAACCCTTTGGATATCCCTGAAAAAGTCCTGGCCCAGCTCGGCAATCGCGTCCAGCACGCGCTGCGCGCCTATACACCGCGCGAGCAGCAGGCAGTCCGGACGGCGGCCGAAACGTTCCGGCCAAATCCCGATTTCGACTGCATGACCGCCATTACACAGCTTGCCACTGGCGAGGCGCTGGTCTCGACGTTGGAAGCCAAGGGTGTTCCGTCCATGGTGCAGCGGACCCTGATCCGCCCGCCATCCTCGCGGCTTGGGCCCATAACGGCCGCTGAGCGGCAAAAGCTGATCCAGGAAAGCCCGGTCGCCGGCCAGTACGATCAGGCCGTCGATCGCGAATCGGCTTTCGAAATGCTGCAGAAAAAGGCCAAGGACGCGCAGGATGCCGAAGAGCAGGCCCAGCAGGCCGGCAACGGCGGCTCGCGCTGGACCATTCCGGGCTTCGGCAATGACGATCCCGCGCCGCAATCCGGTGGCAGGCGCACATCTGCACCGCGCCCGTCCAACCGCCAGACGGTCGCAGAGGCGGCGATCAAGTCGGTGGTGCGCTCGGTCGGCTCTTCGGTCGGTCGGGCAATCGTGCGCGGCATTCTGGGGAGCTTGTCGCGCGGGCGGTGACTGGAGGCAGCGGGCGCCGCCGCTGCCTAGTCAGCTCAGAAAATCGAATTCGTGATCGCCTTGACCGGTCCAAGCAGCACCGAACCGTCCGGCACGCCGGCATCGATCGGGATCGCCTGTCGGTTGGCCGTCGCCACCATGGGTTGGCTGGCGTCGCTGGTCACGATGACCGGCGTCTTCGAGGGCACGCGATCATAGAGGTCGATAATGTCCTGGTTCATCAGACGCACGCAGCCTGACGACACCGACTTGCCGATCGAGCGCCACTCCGGCGAGCCGTGCAGACGGTAGAGCGTGTCGACATTGCCCTGGAACAGATAGAGCGCGCGTGCACCGAGCGGATTCTTCAGGCCGCCGGGCATGCCGCCATTGTCGGCGCTGTAGGGTTTCAGTTCCGGCTGGCGGGCTATCATTTCGTCCGGCGGCGTCCATTTTGGCCATTTCTGCTTCCACTGAACGACGGCGTCGCCGGACCATTCGAAGCCGGCGCGGCCAAGGCCGACACCGTAGCGTATCGCCTGACCGCCTGGACGAACCAGATAAAGGAAGTGGCCGGTCGTATCGACGACTATGGTTCCCGGCTTCTGTCCCGTCGGGTCGGGAACGATCTGACGCAGGAATTGCGGATCGATCTTGTCGACTGGGATGGCCGGCAAATCGAAGCCGCCGTCGCTGACTGCTGCATACATCGTCACATAGTCCGCCAGAGGCGGCTCGACATAGGTTGGTGGCGGCGGCTCGACCGGACCCGGCCCGGTGGTGGCGCATGCGGAAACCGCGATCGAAGCGGCGCCCAGGGCTGCGGCATTGAGAAAGCCGCGACGGCTCAGGCGAAAAGATTCGATTTCAGTTATGGACATGGTTGCCTTCTTTAAGTCTCAAATCGCAACAAAGCGTGAATTCGCCGACAGTTACGCGGGTGCCTGACAACACCTGGGGCGATAGGCGGTTCCGATTCTGGCCCGAACGTGGGCAAAGAAAGGCGAAGCTGTGACCAGGCTGCTACTGTGGCGCCAGAGACACAGGTCTCTTAGCTGCCGGGCACAAGGGCTTCGAGCGACGGCAGGATCAGGGCCGGTGGGAAGTCCCGGTATTCTTCGGGCTGGTTGGAGCGGTTGATCCACACCGTGCGAAAGCCGAATTTGGTGGCGCCTGCAATGTCCCAGCGATTGGACGACTGGAAGGAAACCGCGCCGGGGTAGAGGCGCCAGCCGGTGGCGACCATGTCGTAGACCGCCGGATCGGTCTTGAAGCGCCGCACCGTATCGACGGAATAGATATCGTCCAGAACCTGGTCGAGCGCGGCGGATTTGACCGCCGCCTGCAGCATTTCTGGCGAGCCGTTGGACAGGATCGCCAGCCTCGCTCCCGAAGCTTTGAGCGCCTTGAGCACGGCCGGCACTTCCGGATAGCAATCGAGCCGCCAATAGGCATCCAGCAATATCGCCTTGAGACCGGGGTCGGCCGAGGGAACCTTGCGCAAGGCGAAATCGAGCGCCTGTTCGGTCAGTTGCCAGAAATCGGCATAGGCGCCCATCAGCGTGCGCACCCAGGAATATTCGAGCTGTTTGGCGCGCCAGATCTCGGACAACAATTGGCCGTCCGGCCCGATCCGGTCGGCATGACGGCGCACGGCGGCATGCACGTCGAACAGCGTGCCATAGGCGTCGAAGACATAGGCGGCGTATTGCATGACAGCAGTTTTGAGGGCAGGCGCGACAAGGTGCAAGCTTTGATTGCATTGCGCCCCGGCACTGGCCTCAACAAAACTCCATGATGCCGGTTGACGGCGCCCGCCAAAGCATCTTCCAATGGCTGTCACACGAGACCGATTGAGACGGGACGAGATGATGACACTGGCGGCTGCGGCGCAATCCACGACATGGACTTTCGTCGATGGTGATTGGCACGAAGGCAACGTCGCCATTCTGGGGCCGCGCAGCCACGCCATGTGGCTCGGCACCAGCGTTTTTGACGGCGGCCGCTGGTTCGAAGGCGTGGCGCCGGATCTCGACTTCCACGCAGCCAGGGTGAATTCCTCGGCGATTGCGCTCGGCCTGAAGCCGAACATGAGCGCCGACAAGATCGTCGGGCTGACATGGGATGGGTTGAAGAAGTTCGACGGCAAGACGGCGGTCTATATCAGGCCGATGTACTGGGCCGAGCATGGCGGCTATATGGGCGTGCCGGCCGATCCCGCCTCGACGCGCTTTTGCCTTTGCCTCTATGAATCACCGATGATTCCGGCGACTGGCTTTTCGGTGACCGTGTCGCCGTTCCGGCGTCCGACCATTGAAACCATGCCGACCAACGCCAAGGCCGGCTGCCTTTACCCCAACAACGGTAGGGCCATTCTCGAAGCCAAGATGCGCGGCTTCGACAACGCAATGGTGCTCGATATGCTGGGCAACGTCGCCGAGACCGGAACCTCGAACATCTTCCTGGTCAAGGATGGCCACGTCTTTACGCCTGCGCCGAACGGCACCTTCCTATCCGGCATCACCCGCTCGCGCACGATAGCGCTGCTCGGCGAATATGGCTTCAGGACCACGGAAAAGACGCTGTCGGTGCGCGATTTCCTCGAAGCAGACGAAATTTTTTCGACCGGGAACCATTCCAAGGTGGTGCCGATCACGCGCATCGAGGATCGCAATCTGCAACCCGGGCCGGTGGCCAAAAAAGCGCGCGAACTCTATTGGGATTGGGCGCATTCGACTTCTGCTGTTTGAGCGGATAAAAAGGCGATCGACGCTTCATCCGGAGTTGTCCCAACCCATTCCAGACCTATCTTACTCCGGTATCGACACCGGATTTTTCCACGAGGGAGTACTATCCATGGCCTTTGAATTGCCCGCTCTGCCTTACGACTATGAGGCCTTGCAGCCTTACATGTCGAAAGAGACGCTGGAATATCACCACGACAAGCACCACAAGGCGTATGTCGATAACGGCAACAAACTCGCCGCCGAGGCCGGCTTGGGCGATCTGTCGGTCGAAGAGGTGGTCAAGCAGTCGTTCGGCAAGAATGCCGGCCTCTTCAACAATGCCGCCCAGCATTACAACCACATCCATTTCTGGAAGTGGATGAAGAAAGGCGGCGGCGGCAACAAGCTGCCGGGCGCCTTGCAGAAGGCAGTCGATAGCGATCTCGGCGGCTACGACAAGTTCAAGGCCGACTTCATTGCCGCTGGCACGACACAGTTCGGCTCCGGCTGGGCCTGGGTCTCGGTCAAGGATGGCAAGCTGGCGATCTCCAAGACACCGAACGGCGAAAACCCGCTCGTCCATGGCGCGTCGCCGATCCTCGGCGTCGATGTCTGGGAGCACTCCTACTACATCGACTACCGCAACGCCCGGCCGAAATATCTCGAGGCGTTCGTCGACAGCCTGATCAACTGGGACCATGTCCTGGAATTGTACGAAAAGGCGAAGTGATCGATTTCCAGAAGCCCCGGTATCACCCGGGGCTTTTCTTTTCTGCGTCCCGCAAGAGCAAAGGTCCGGCAAAAATCATCAGGGGGAAGGGAATTTTCCCTCTGTAGCATCCGTTGACGTCCTGTCCCGAAATGCCTTCATCATGGAGCCAATTGAATGAGAAAGCTTGTTATCGCCATCTCTATGCTCGCACTCGCGGCTTCGGCGGCCTTTGCCGACCCGATCCTCGACCGGCAGGCACTGATGAAGGAACGTGGAAAGATCGTCGGCGGCCTGTCGAAAGTGGTCAAGGGCGAGGAGCCGTTTGATGCCGCCGCGGTGCTGACGGCGCTGCAGGCGCTGCATGCGAATGCCGAGAAAGTCGACGTAGACGCGCTGTTTCCGGCGGGCAGCGACACGGGCGGCGATACCACTGCGTCGCCGAAGATCTGGGAAGACATGGCCGGCTTCAAGGCCACCAACGCCAAATATGTCGCCGACGTCAAGGCAGCGGCCGCTGCCGCTCCTGCCGACGTCGATGCGTTGAAGGCGCAATTCGGCGCCATCGGCTCCGATTGCGGCACCTGCCACCAGACCTACCGGGTGAAAAAAGGCTGATAGCGGGCGATGCCCTGGCTAAAGAAACTCGTCGGCGCCATCGTCATCCTCGGCGGCGTCGGCGCGGTTGCCGGGTGGGCCGGGTCGGCGCCGGTGAGGCTCGACAGGGAGACCCTGGCCAAGCTCGGTCCTGGCGACGCAGCCAGGGGCAAGCGCATTTTTTATGCCGGCGGTTGTACATCCTGCCATGCAAAGCCGGGCTCACAGGGCGATGCGCGGCTTCAACTCGTGGGCGGTCTCGAGCTCAAGACGCCGTTCGGAACCTTCGTGCCGCCCAACATTTCGCAAGACGCCAAGGACGGCATCGGCGCATGGTCGGTCGAGGACCTCGCCAATGCCATGCTGAAGGGCGTGTCGCCTTCGGGCCGACACTTCTATCCGGCGTTTCCCTATGCGTCCTACGCGCGCATGAATCCGGCCGACATTGGCGATCTCTATGCCTTTCTCAAGACGCTGCCGGCCGTCGCCGGCAAGGCGCCTGCAAATTCGCTCGGTTTTCCCTTCAACATTCGTCGCGGCATTGGCCTGTGGAAATTGCTCTATCTTAGCGACCAGCCGGTCGTTCCATTTCCCGCTGGCACGCCCGATCCGGTCATGGCCGGCCGCTATCTGGTCGAGGGGCCGGGCCATTGCGGCGAATGCCATACGCCGCGCGACCTTGCAGGTGGTACGAAAAAGAACGTGTGGCTGGCCGGTGCGGTGGCTGCCGAAGGCAGCGGCGTCGTGCCGAACATCACATCGGGCGAGGGCGGTATAGGCGATTGGTCGGAAGCCGACATCGTCAACTACCTCGAAACCGGCTTCACGCCCGATTTTGATTCCGTCGGCGGCGCCATGGTCGACGTGCAGCGAAACATGGCCGAGTTGGCGCCGCAGGACCGTGCTGCCATCGCCGCCTATCTCAAGGCGATACCCGCGCATCCAAACGGCTATCCGGCCCGCAAGAGGGCGAACTAGTCTAGATCGAGTCTGCGGATGACAGGTGGCGGTCACCGAGAAAATCGAAGCCCGTTTCGAAGAAATGGTTGTAGTTGCAGGTCAACTCTTCGCCAGGCGCGATGTCGCGCAGCGCAAAACTCTCCTCGGGTGAGGAGACGTCGCAATTAGGCTCGTCGGCATGGTTCATGTAGCGCGCGTCGTCGGCTTCGAAGACGATGTAGTTCGGATCGCGGCGGTCAGGATAGGAGTAGCGGTCGAGATAGCTCTTCACCGGGCCGGCCGCCCGCTCATAAGTCTCGACCTCGATGAGCCGATCGAACCTTGGGTCTAACTTCCAGATCAGAGTACCGCGAGGAATGTGGTTCTTGGCAAAGACGCCGATTCCCTGGATGGGTGATTTGTCGAGATAGACGTCGACGAGCAGCATAATGAACCTTTACGCGATTGGAGGCTGTCAGGCCGGAAAAGCCGCGCACTGGGTAGCGCGCGGTCGTCGCAATTGCGAGTGAAAATGAGCGACGGGAGCTTCAAAAAGTCCTGACACCCAGCCCTCTGGCAAGGGTGCATCGATCATCGTCCAGAGTCAGCGTTGCTGCAGCGCCAGACGGACGCCCAGAGCGCAGTAGATGCCGCCGACAACTTTGCCCTGCAATCGTAACACCGACGGATTTCGGCGCAGGAACGTGCCGAGCCGGCCAGCGCTCACGGCAAAGACGACCGTGCTGAAAAGGCCCAGTATGACGAAGATGACCCCCAACGCGGTCATCTGAAGCATCACCGATCCGTTTTCAGGCCGCACGAACTGAGGCAGAAAAGCGAGGAAGAACAGAGCGGTCTTGGGGTTGAGCACTTCGGTCAGGACAGCCTGTCGAAACGCCTTGCCGGCGGAGATCGCGAGCGCACCGGCCGCCGGGTTGGCCGGTGTTTTCTCGATGATCGCGCGAATGCCGAGATAAACCAGGTAGGCCGCGCCGATGTACTTGATGACGCTGAACAGCGTCGCCGACGCGGCGATGATCGCCGAGATGCCGATCATGGCCATGACGGTATGAAAGACGTCGCCGGCAGCGATCCCGGCGCCCGTCGCGATCCCGACCTTGGTTCCGGAACTCGTTGCCCGGGCGATCGTCAGCAGGGTGGCGGGGCCTGGAATGAAGACGAAGCCGAGCACGACCGCGATGTAGGCGATCAGGGTGGTCAGGTCGATCATTGGTTGGTTGCTCCCGTAAGCTGCGCCTTGCCCATCACTTTCAGCGCGAAGGAATAGGTGTAGGCGATCTCTTCCAGCCGCGAAAACCGGCCGGAAGCGCCTGCATGACCGGAATCCATGTTGATCTTGAACAGAACCGGATTGTCTCCGCTCTTGCGGTCGCGCAGCCGGGCCACCCATTTGGCCGGTTCCCAATAGGTGACGCGCGGATCGGTGAGACCGGCCAGCGCCAGGATCGGCGGATAGTCGTGATCAGAGACATTGTCGTAGGGCGAATAGGCAGCGATCGTCCGATAGTCGTCGGCGGACGCGATCGGGTTGCCCCATTCGGGCCATTCCGGCGGCGTCAGTGGCAGGGTCGCATCGAGCATGGTGGTGAGCACATCGACGAAGGGAACCTCGGCGACGATGCCGCCAAAACAATCCGGCGCCATGTTGGCGACGGCACCCATCAGCATGCCGCCGGCCGAACCGCCTTGCGCGACGATACGGTCATGCGCCGTGTAACGCTCCGTGACCAGATGGCGCGCGACGGCGATGAAATCGGTGAACGTGTTCATCTTGTTCTCCCGCTTGCCGTCATCGTACCAGCCATAGCCCTTGTCCTTGCCGCCGCGAACGTGAGCAATGGCGAAGACAAAGCCGCGGTCGACCAGCGAGAACCAGTTGGTGTTGAAGGCGGCCGGCACGGTGATGCCATAGGAGCCGTAGCCGTAAAGCAGGCAAGGTGCGGATCCGTCCAGCGGCGTGTCGCGATGATGCAAAAGCGAGATCGGCACCAGTTCGCCATCGCTGGCCGGCGCCATCAGCCGCCGCGTGACATAATGGTCCGCATCATGGCCGGACGGCACTTCCTGGGTCTTCAGCAGCACCCGCTCGCGGGTGCGCATGTTATAGTCGAACACCTGCGCGGGCGTCGTCATCGACGAGTAGGAAAAGCGCATGATCTCGGTGTCGTACTCATAGGAACCCGACAGGCCGAGCGAGAAGGCCTCCTCGTCGAGGGACAGAAGATGCTCCTCGCCGCTGATACGGTCGCGCACCACAATGC
>NZ_RZRP01001010.1:0-2065 GCF_003997795.1 Mesorhizobium sp. M7A.F.Ca.US.005.03.2.1
GGAGCCGAAATTGCAGATCAGGACTATCGCCAACTCGACACCGCCGGCACGAGATGCTTCGGCGGTTTCATCGGCCCCATCATCGGAATCCAGGCGTATCAGTGACGATGTCGCGCAGGCGCGCCACACCGCCATGTCGGCGCTGACCAACGACCGCTTCCGCATCATGCTGGAGCAGATAACCGATCCGGTTTCATCCGGCGCGCTGATGACGATGCACAGCGACAATGTGGTCGACTTCAAGTCGGCGCAGTCGAGCTACGCCGACAACAGCGAATAATCGAAACCGATAAGCTCAGGCCCGGCTGCGGCGGCGCTCGCGGCGGGCTTCGCTGGTCTCGGCGGTATTTTCCGTCGCCACCTTGTTGCGCATCGGGCCGATGCGCTCGACGATCGCGGCAACCGTCGGACGATCCGCCTTGGTGTGCGCGTCGAGCGCCTTGCGCATGGCGGCAAGGTGCTGGAACGAGGTGCCGCAGCAGCCGCCGATTATTTTGGCGCCGCCATCGACGGCGAGCCTGACATAGTCGGCCATCAGTTCGGGTGTGCCGGAATAATGGATTTCGGTGCCGCGGAATTCGGGAATGCCGCAATTGCCCTTGACGATCACCGTTGCCTCCGGCTTCGCCTCGGTCATGTCGAGCAGCGAGGCCAGGATGTCAGACGCGCCGACGCCGCAATTGGCGCCAACGCCAAGCGGCGCCTGCGACAGCCCGTCGGTGACGCCGTGGATATCCCTGGGTAGCAGGCCCATCATGGTGCGGCCGGCGGTGTCGAAGGAACCGGTATAGGTGTAAGGCAGGCCGACGCGGATGGCAGCCTCGGCGGCGGCGCGGATCTCGTCGGGAGCAGACATCGTCTCGATCCAGGCGACTTCGGCGCCGCCTTCCTTGAGACCCTCGATCTGCTCGGCGAAGGCGTCGACCGCCTCGTCGTAGGTCATGGCGCCGAGCGGCACCAGCAATTCGCCGGTCGGGCCGACCGAACCGGCGACGATCACCTTGCGGCCGGCCTTGTCGGCGACAGCACGGGCGATCTCGGCGGCGCGCTTGTTCAGCGCATGCACACGGTCCTGCGCATGATGCAGCTTCAGCCGGTGGCGGGTGCCGCCGAACGAGTTGGTGAGGATGATGTCGGCCCCGGCATCGACGAAATTCTGATGCAGGCTGGTGATGGTGTCAGGCGCCGTCTCGTTGAGCAACTCGGGCGCCTCGCCGGCTTCCAGCCCCATGGCGAACAGGTTTGTGCCGGTGGCGCCATCGGCCAGCAGCACGCCCTTTTCGGCCAGCAGAGCATCGATCGGGTTGGTGGTCGTCATCGGATTGGCTTTCATGTTTCGAAGTCGAATAAGGATATAAAGAAGTCTTTATGTGTAGTCAATGGAATGGCGGCAACGCGGCCACCAATGCGGAGGCCGGTTTCCGTCCGAAGGATCATTGTTGCCGAAGATCAGACAGTGCCTGTTGGGAACGACATGCCGGCCAGTCTGTGCGCGAAGCCGGACGCCTCGTGCGCATTGATGTCGGCGGCCCGGATCAGATTGTCGAAATGCTGGATCAACGTCTGGATCGGCTGGGTGGCGTTGAGCACCAGATACATGTCGCCGACATAGATGGCGGCGCGATAAGGGCCGAAGATTGTGTAGGGGATCGAATAGCGCATGCGCCCGTCATAGAGAAACAGCCGGAAGGTCGGATAGAGGTCGTCGAGCAGCGTCGCCATGTGCAGCAGCTGCGCGCGCCGGTCGGCTTCGGGGAAACGGTCCCAGACACCCAGCCCGCGGGCAAATATCTCCAGCGTGTGGCGCGGCATGCAGACTTCCATGTCGGTCTCAGGCCGCCTGTTGTAGTCGATGCGGTATTGCGTTTCGCCGGCCTGCGCCAGGCGGCTCTTGTTGGCGATGCCGGCTTCGTAGTCGACCAGCGCTTCGGTGCGCAGAAGATCGGGAATGCCGGCAGGCACGTAGCGGATCTTGGTGCCTGCCGCCTCGGCATGCCATTTGGCCAACAGCGTGCGGTCGAAACCATCCGGTGCCTCTTCGATCTCCAGGCTTTCGCGGATTTCG
>NZ_RZRP01001011.1:0-2061 GCF_003997795.1 Mesorhizobium sp. M7A.F.Ca.US.005.03.2.1
GGCAAAGTCTGCCACGAAGGCCGGCTAGCCAAAGAAGGCGGCCAAGTAAGTTACTGCTTTACGGCGTCAAGCCGCGGCGGCGACCTTTCGTCCCAGCCCGCCATGCAGGTCGAGGCAGCGGGCGAACCACTGCGCCACCACGTCGCCGTCGTCGAGCAATTGGTAGGGCGAGGCTATGCGCGCCCATTGCAAGGCGCCGAAGACGATATAGTCGCCAAACAGCGGCGCCGCGCCGCCGATGAACGGCTGATAGAAAAGCATCGAGCGCAATGGCTCCAGCGAGGCTCTGAAAGTGCCGAGCCCGGCCTCCCTGGCGGCCTTCACCTCCTCCAGCCTCTTGCCAAGACGCTGCTCCCGGCTCTGGCGGAAATAGACGGCGTTTTCCGCGTCCTGCATGGCATGAAGGTCCATGATGGCCGCGGTGGTCACGTAGGGATGAATGGTCACTTGCGACCAGCGTTCGATGAAGCGCGCCATCGCCTCGCCGCCTTCACCGCCAAACAGCGTCGGCCGGTCCGGATAGGCTTCATCGAGATAGAGCGCGATGGCGAAGGAATCCGCGAGGACTGTCTCGCCGTCGCGGATCACCGGAACGGTTTTCGAAACGCCGCCCTCGACAGCGGGCACCTCGAGAAAGCGCGTCGGTACGGTTGATATGTCGAGCCCCTTGTGGGCAAGCGCCATCGCCACCTTCCAGCAATGCGGGCTGAACGGACGTGTGCTGTCGCGTCCGACGAGATCATAAAGCAGAATGGTCATTGGCGGCGGCTCCCGTGCGGGTTAGGTAGGCCCCGCATCGACGCGAGCCGAGGGAAGCCATGAGACAGCATTTCATGATGTTTGCGGCCTATAATCAATGGGCCAACGGTCGCATCTTTGATGCCGCCGCCGAACTCGATGATGAGGAATTCAACCGCGATGTCGGCGCCTTCTTCGGCTCGATGATGGGCACGCTCAACCACCTTTTGACTGCCGACCGCATCTGGATGAAGCGCTTCACCGGGGAGGGCGACGCGCCGACGACACTGGACGCTATCCTGCATCGGGGGTTGACCGGCCTGCGGGCGGCGCGTGAAGCCGAGGACAGGCGGATCATCGATTGGGTCGGCGGCCTCAATGACAAGGCGTTGACGGGCCGGTTCACCTACATGACCGTCTCGGACATGCGCACCGTCTCGCAAAGGCTGGCGCCGGCGCTGGACCATGTCTTCAACCACCAGACCCACCATCGCGGCCAGGCGCATACGATCCTGACCAGCCTGGGACGGCCAAGCCTGGGGTTGGACCTGATGCTTTTCCAGCGGACCGAGGAGGGCAGGGCTTTCGCCTGATCGGTGGCGTTGGCGTAGCCAGTCCGAAGGTTGTGCCGACCATCGCTGCATTTTGTGCTGCAGCATCATCTTTGCATCAGTAGGCACCGGATGGATTCAGGCAGCCGTCGAAGCCTCGCCCCTGATTTCGTTGTCCAACTGGGACTGGGTCAGGGCCGCTTCCGCCATGACCCACTGCTTGAACAACTGGACCTTGCGTGCGGCAAGGCCTTTCAGCGGAGAGACAAAATACCAGCCAGCCGTGTTCGGATGATGGACGGCGAAGGGAGCCACCAGCCTTTCGGCGCGAATGTCGCTGGCCATATAGGCACGGTTGGCCACCGCAAAGCCCATCCCGGAATTGGCTGCCTCGTAGGACATCATGCACGAGTCGAAATAGATGCTCTTGGTCTCGCTGAGCACGAAGCTGGCGCCGGCGAAACCAAGCCAGGACTGCCAATTCTGGGTGCAGGTGTCGGAATGCAGCAGGGTGAAGTGCTTGAGGTCGTCCGGTGTCACCTTCGACAGCCGCTTGTCGCCGAGGACTTCGTGGAACAGCTTGCGGCTGCACACCGGTGTCAGGTCTTCGCGAAACAGCAGATCGGACTGCAGCCCGTGAAAGTGACCGTCGCCATAACGGATTTCGAGATCGAATTCCGAGGCCGTGAGCTCATGCGTCGCGTAGGAGGTTGAGACCCGCATCACGATATCGGGATATTGCTGCTGGAACAGCGGCAATATCCCGATATCG
>NZ_RZRP01001012.1:0-2056 GCF_003997795.1 Mesorhizobium sp. M7A.F.Ca.US.005.03.2.1
GTCCAGCGTGTTGCCATTGGCCTTGTGGCTCGGCTCGCGGAACAGCTCGATCTCGCCCTCGGCACTGCGGCGATACATCCGGCTTTCCGGAATGTCGGAGAAGACCAGCCATTTCTCATAGGGATGCCAGACCGGTCCTTCGAGGAAGCCGAAGCCGCTCGCCAGCGTTTCGATCGGCGCATCGCCGACGACATCGTCGAAGCCGGAATGGCGCGCACGCGCCGGCACCGACATCATCGGCTCCCGGCGCGAACAGCCGTGCTACTCCGCATGGTGACGAATGGCATGAGCGCTTCCCGATACAGTCTTCTTGTTGGGGCAGAGCGTAGGCGCGGTCCCGACGAGCCGATACGGGTCAAAGCGCACGGGCGACTGTGCATTTGCACAGTCGCCCGTGCCTATCGAGCGTAGAATACCGGCGACGTCAGATCAGGGCCGGCGAACACTCCGCAAAAGCGCGGTCAAGGTTGCGCTCGCGCACGCCACCGCCACGAGCACGACAACGCCGGCAGAGTTGGATTTTTGCCCTGTGCGAAATGAGTCGTGCTGCGCGGGCAAAGGGCCGTGAACCAACCTCTTCAGATCGGACCGGCTGCCGTGGCGAACGGAATAGGCGCGCGTGAACTCGGCGCCGAGGAGGAAAATCTCCGACGAGTAGTAAACCCAGAGCAATATCACGAGCAGTCCGCCGGCGGCGCCATACGACGACGCAATCGCGCTGGTGCCGATATACCAGCCGATAAGCGATTTTCCCAATGTGAACAGGGCCGCGGTCCCGACAGCGCCGATTGCCACATCGCGCCATTCCAGGGTTCGATCGGGCAAAACCTTGTAAATGGCGGCAAACATCACGGCGATAAGCGCAAACGAAACGACGCCGTTAATCCCGCTGAGTATGATCGTTCCAAACGGCAGGTGGGCGTTGATGAAAGCGCCCAGTGCCGAAATCGCAGCGCTTGCGATGAGAGAGACCAGCAACAGGAACCCGAGTGCGGCCACCAACCCCAGACTGGCGGCCCGCGCCCTCACCAGACGCGACAGGGAATTGCCTTGCGGTTCGATCTTCCAGATTGTGTTCAACAACTGCTGCATTTCGCCGAAGACGCCAGACGCGGCCACCAGCAAGGTGACCAGCCCTATGATCGCGGCCCAGGTGCCGTACAGCCTGCCGGATGCACTTTCCAGCGCAGTCTTGAGGAGATCGGCGCTTTCCGGTCCCATCAGCCCTGATATCTGCGCGGACAAGGCCAATTGTGCGGCATCGTGGCCGAAGACGAGACCAGCAATCGCAACCACGATCAGCAAGATCGGCGCCAGCGAGGTGGCGGCATAAAAGGCCATCGCCGCACCATGGCTGAGCGCATTGTCGTCGATGAAACCGACGACGCTTTCGCGCACCAAGTGCCATGAATCTGCAAATGAGGGTCGCACTTCGGATCCGCAGGCGTTGAGTTGGCGTTCACTAGCAATGCGCCGGACCTTCTGATGTTCCGGCTTGTGGCCGCCGCTGTTTCAGTGCTCCGCCAGCCAGGCGTCGAGCCGGTCCTGTTCGCGGCGCAGTGCGTCGATGTTGATCAGGCCACGCGCCATGGCGAGATAGATCGCCCGCGTCCGCGAGTTGAACACGGAAGCATCGCCGGTGCCGTCCTCCGCCGGCACGATGCCGAGCTTGTCGTAGCAGTGCTTGATGCGGCTCTGCGCACCACGGATCGACAGGCCGCGCCGTGCCGCGATCGCCCGGTCGGTCAGGCCGAGCGCGATATCGATCAGGCTTTCATATTCGCCGTCGGTGATGCCCTCGAACTTGTCCTGAACGCGATGCTGGATGCCGCGGATCTCGCGGTCGATGATGCAGTGGCCTTCGCGGAAAACCCCGCGCAGGGCGGACCGCATGCCTTCCTCCGTCGCCGATTTCAGCACATAGCCGTAGACAGAGCCGGGAGGGACGATGCGCGCCACGCCGCGCACATAGGCTTCGTCGGCAAAATTCGACCAGAACAGGATGTGCGTGCCGGCGCGGCGGTTCCAGATCGCCCTGGCAACTTCGATTTCCGTC
>NZ_RZRP01001013.1:0-2037 GCF_003997795.1 Mesorhizobium sp. M7A.F.Ca.US.005.03.2.1
TCGCGCGCATTTGTGCAGCCGCCTCGGCGTCCCAGCGCGTGCCGCCAAGGATGACGAAAGGCCGCTTGGACTTAGCCAGCAGCTTTTCCAGCGCATCGAGTTCCGCTTCGCCGGCCCGTGTTTCCACCGGTGTGTGCGGCAAGGCGACGGGCGCCTCGACGACACTGGTCAGCATGTCTTCGGGCAGCGAGATCACCACCGGGCCGGGACGGCCCGATGTCGCCACGGCGAAGGCGCGGGTGACGAATTCTGGGATGCGCGAGGCGTCGTCGATCTCGACTACCCATTTGGCGATGTCGCCGAAGAACCTCTTGTAATCCACCTCCTGGAAAGCCTCGCGCTCCTTGGCGTGGCCGGCGACCTGGCCGATGAACAGGATGACGGGTATCGAATCCTGCATGGCGATGTGGATGCCGGCCGAGGCATTGGTGGCGCCGGGGCCGCGGGTGACGAAGCAGATGCCGGGCTTGCCGGTCAGGCGGCCGTGGCAATCGGCCATCATGGCGGCACCGCCTTCCTGGCGGCAGACGATGGTGCGGATCGCTGAATCGTGCAGCGCGTCGAGCACCGCCAGATAGGATTCACCGGGCACGCAGTAGATGCGGTCGGTGCCGTTGGCTTCGAGAGCGTCGACGATGAGTTGTCCGCCGGTCTTCATTGTCCAGACTTCTCCAGTTCGGCAAGGATTTCTTGCGTGTGCTCGCCCAGGCGCGGCGAGGGGCGCTCATAGACCAGCGGCGTGCCCGACATCACCATCGGCGCGCGCACCGAAGGCAGAAGATTGCCATGGCCATCGTCCAGGTCGAGCCGCATGCCGCGCGCGATCGTCTGCGGGTCGGCGAACATCTGGCCGATCGTGTTGATCGGGCTCGCCGGCACGCCGGCCGCTTCCAGCTTTGCCAGCAGCGGATCGCGGTCGAAGATCTTCAGCGCTTCGATCACATGCTCGCGCAGCTTGACCCGGTTGGCGACCCGGGCGGGGTTGGTGGCGAAATCTGGATTGGCTGGCAGATCGTCCAGCCCGACGGCAGCGCAGAATTTGGCGAACTGGCCGTCATTGCCCACCGCCAGGATGATGTGCCCATCCCGGACCGGCACCACCTCGTAGGGGGCGATGTTCATATGCGCATTGCCCATCTGCACCGGCGATTTGCCGGAGACGAGATAGTTCAAATTCTGGTTGCCGAGCGCCGAGATCTGGGTGTCGAAAAGCGCCATGTCGACATGCTGACCTTCGCCGGTCTGCTCGGCATGGCGCAGTGCTGCCTGGATGGCGATGACCGAATAAAGGCCGGTGAAGATGTCGGAGATGGCGACGCCCGCCTTTTGCGGCTCGCGGCCGACCTCGCCGGTGATCGACATCATGCCGGCCATGGCCTGGATGATGAAGTCGTAGCCGGCGCGCGGTGCGTACGGACCGTCCTGGCCGAAACCGGTGATCGAGCAGTAGACGAGGCGCGGGTTGATCTTGCGCAGGCTGTCATAGTCGAGGCCGTATTTCTTCAGGCCGCCGAGCTTGAAGTTCTCGATCAGCACGTCCGAAGTGGCGACCAGCCGGCGCACCGTCTCGGCGCCTTCCGGGGTCGAGAAATCGATGGCGATGGAGCGCTTGCCGCGGTTGCAGGAATGGTAATAGGCGGCCGACAGGTTCTCGCCGTCCTTGCCCATGACGAAGGGCGGGCCCCATTTGCGGGTGTCGTCGCCGCCATCGGGGCTCTCGACCTTGATGACATCGGCGCCGAGATCGGCAAGCAACTGCCCGGCCCATGGCCCGGCAAGGATGCGGGCGAGTTCGACGACGCGGACGCCTTTCAGCGGGGGCTCAGCCATGGATCACCGTGGTTGCCGCAATCACTGCGATTGCTGCGAAAGCAGAGCCTCTATCAAGCCCTGCAACGGCTGTCACGGCTCTTGCAATGGGCCAATCCGTCACGCTTTGAGGACTTCGTCGGCCCAGGCGGCGAAATCATCCATGATAATGTCGCGATTCACCTCGTTCAGGCTTTCGTGGCGGGTGTCGGCGTAAACCTTTGAAAC
>NZ_RZRP01001014.1:0-2035 GCF_003997795.1 Mesorhizobium sp. M7A.F.Ca.US.005.03.2.1
ATGCGATGGCGCTTTGCGGCAATGGGCAGTTTCTTGAGCGGCTTGTTGATGATCGCCATCGCAAGAAAACCAAGCGGAATGTTGATCCAGAAGATCAGTGACCAGTGCAGGTGCTCTGCGAAAGTGCCGCCGAGCAACGGACCGGCAACGCTGGCGACAGCCCATGTGCCGGAGAACCAGGCGGCATAGCGTGCCCGCTCGCGCGGCGGCACGAGATCGCCGACGACGGTCTGCGTCAAAGCGAACAAGCCGCCGCCACCGGCGCCCTGGATCGCCCGCCCGACAACCAGCACAAACATGTTGGGAGCCATCGCACTGACCACCGATCCCGCCAAAAAGATCAGGATCGCGGCGTAGACGGTCGGCCGGCGGCCGTAGACGTCGGAAATCTTGCCATAGAGCGGAGCCACCGCGGTAGCGGTCAGGAGATAACCGGTGACGATCCATGGCAGATAGTGTGCGTTTCCGAGCGCATGCCCGATGGTCGGCATGGCCGGCGCGACAATGGTCTGATCGAGTGCCGCCAACAGCATCGACAACAGCACGCCGCCGATGATGGCGTTCTTTTCGCGCTCTGTTATCGGCGTGCCGGTTTCCGCCATCGTTTTCTCATCGACAGCCTGGTCCATGATCGTTCATCCATAAGCTTGCGATTTGACCGGCGCTGTTCAGCCGCTCCGGCTTCATGACCGTTTGGATCGCATTGGTGTTTTAAGCTCGTTTGGCGAGCCTGATATATGTCGTCCCATATAGGCCGGTTTCGACGGCGGCTCGAAAGTTTTTCGAATCTGGCACTACGCTTCGGCGAATTTGGCTTTCAGTTCGGGTGCGTTCAGGCCGGCGGCAGTCGGCCGTTGCCGATGCGCTCCATGCGGTAGCGCAGCAGCCGCAAGATGCGGCTTTCGAAATTGACGCTTTCGACGCGGTCGAACTGAAGCTGGGCGCGGTCGTGCCTGGCCAGAACAGCCGCGGTGATCTCAGCCGCCTTGGCCTTGGCGGCGTCGCAGTTCTTTTGCGGGTAGGTGGCTTTCAAAGCCTCTTCGAGTTCGCCGCCATGGTTCTTGGCGATTTCGACATGGCGCTCCTCATGGCGCTTGATGTCGGCCGACAGCGTATCCCAGAACAGCCTGACATCGGCATCGGCCTTGCGCGGCCGGCGCCACTCGGGAAGGATCACCTTCACCTTGACGGTCACCACCGCGTCGGCAATCCGGCAGGAACTCGGTGTCTGCGCATAGCTGATACGGGTGGTGAAGGCCATTTGCGTAGCGCCCGGGTGCCGCGTGCCGGTGCTTTTCACCTCCGGCCCGCGTTTGGAGAGTTGTGCCTCGATGTCGTCGAGGGTGCTGCCGCCAATGGCGAAATAGCTGTACGTCTTGACGAGATTGGCCGCCGCCGCCGGGTGCGACGTTATGGCGAGCAGCAGCGCGCAAGCCAAGGATTGTTTCACGCCCAAGGACTGTTTTTTCATGCCAAGCATGGATCGTTTCATCATGTTGCCTCTTCGACCACCTTGCTTTACGGCCGTTGCCGGCGCAATGAAATTGATCCGCCAGGGATCACACATGATTGATGAACTCCATGGTCGATGAGCAATGACGGCCAGGCGATGGCAGTTGGCGCATGGACGCCATCTCGACCTCGGCGGCAAGGCCGTGGTCGTCGGCATCCTCAATGTCACGCCCGACAGCTTTTCCGACGGCGGCCAGTTCGACGCCCCTGAAAAGGCGTTGGCCCAGGCGCGCCGCATGATCGGGGAAGGGGCACTGGTTGTCGATGTCGGGGGAGAATCGACGCGCCCAGGTGCTGCCGCGGTATCGGCCAGCCAGGAACAGGCCCGCATCCTGCCGGTGATCGAAGCGCTGGCGGGCGTGAACGAGGTGCTGATTTCGGTCGATACCTATCGCGCCGACACGGCGCGGCTGGCGGTCGCCGCCGGCGCGCATATCGTCAACGATGTCTGGGGTTTGCAGCGCGAGCCCGATATTGCTCGTGTCGCCGCCGATACCGGTGCCGGGCTTGTCATCATGCATAC
>NZ_RZRP01001015.1:0-2035 GCF_003997795.1 Mesorhizobium sp. M7A.F.Ca.US.005.03.2.1
ACCCAACCGAGTGCCATCGCATCCATCGGCGCGCCACCGTCGTCGAGGCCCAGCGCCGGAGAGAGCCCATCCCTCCGGACTAGGCTGGCGTGGTCGATAATGCGGCGTGCATCGTCCTCGGAGCCGCCTTGAGCCAAGTGCCAGGCGATCCACTTCAGCATATCGTTGGGCGTCGTATAAAGCCCCGAGGCGCATTCCATCGTCATCGGTGTCGGCACGAAGGGAAGCGGCGTGCCGTCGAAATTGTGGCCCTGCATCAGCCGGCCCTCGTCACCAGGTCGCGGATTGAAGACCGTGTCCACCATGCCGCGTGGCCGCAACACGCGCTCCTCCAAGACGGTAGCGTACGGCTTGCCAGCCGCTCCGCTGAGCGCCAGTCCCAGGAGGTCGAAGCCCAGGTTCGAATAGAGCGCGCCAGTTCCGGGAGGAAACAGAAACGGCTCCCCGTGCATGGCTGCGATCATCGCTTCCTTTGTGTGGCCGGCGTAGGGATCGTTGGGTGTTCCACCTGCCTGGGCCATCTCGCGCGGCAGGCCGGATGTCTGTGTCGCGAGGTCGATGATCCTTAGGGTCCGCCCATCCTTCTCCGGCACCACGAAACCGTCAGGCAGGTGCGTCTGAACAGGGTCAGTCAGGCCGATCTCTCCTTTTACCAACAAACTGGCGAGAGCGTCTCCGCAAAATGCCTTCGAAATGGATGCCACTCGCATCATTGTGTCGGCATTCGGCTCTATGCCGGATCCGCGGACCGTTTCGCCGAAACCGGCAAACGCCGTCTCGCCGTTGCGAACGCCGGCGATCACCAGACCCGGCGCGCCTGAACTCACAAAAGCGAATGTACCGGTGAATTCGACCGATTCGTCCAGCAGCCGATCGGCGTTTGCAGGACTTGCGCAGGTAAGGACGGCAGCGGCAAGGAAAAGACGTAAGGGTATTGTGCGGGTGGCGGTCATCGGCTTCGAGCTCACCATTTCGGAAATCAGGGCGGACTGTCCACTGCCTTTTACAAGGCGATCACTGTGGCCAGTCAACAACAGAAAGGTCAAGCGGCAGCGCGTCTTCCAGATTCTGGGGCGGGACGCGCGGCGTAAGCGTCATCGGCGATCCGGTCGCTTCCGCCTTGTCAAAATCCTCGGTGGTCTCGCCGACCGCGGTGATGGTAAAGCTGTCGAACACATAGGGGAGGCCGTCCGAGGCCAACGGAGAAGCGCTGTCCATCACATGCAGGTGCAAATGCGGCGCTTGACTGTTCCCGGTATTGCCGACTTCGCCAATCTGATCGCCGCGCTGCACCTTGTCTCCGAGCTTCACCTTAACGCTCCCCGGCCGCATGTGGGCGTAGTTGACGAACAAGCCCGAGCCGATGTCGAGCACGACGAAGTTTCCGTCGGCCTCGTCAATCGGCAAGTTGGCGGGCAGCGCACCGGGCACTTGGTCCTGCAAGTCGTCGCGCGTCCCGACCACGGTGCCGTCGGCAACGGCAAGGAGAGGCTTGCCATAGATGTGGTAGTTCGCAGGAACCTTAAGGTCGCCCACGACCAGCGTGTTGTTGTCGTCGATTTGCTCCCAGTCGATAGCGAAACGCTGGGCAAGGTAGAACTTGCCGTCGAGCGACAGCAGGGCGCGGACATGGCGGATGGAATCGCAGCAGCCGTCAGCCGCGACATAACCCTTGCCGCGCAAAGGCGGCCCAAGAGCCACCGGTGCCTTCGCAACGACGGCACCCTCGCCAATCGTCACCGTCATGTCGGCGCCGATGACCGCGAAAAACGCCGTGATCTCGTGGGTAATGCGAGCCGGAACCGCCGCGCCGTCCGCAAGCACGACATGCAGAAAGATGACGGCGAACTGATAGGCGGCCAACTCGCGGTTTTCGTTGCCGCGGCTTGCGCCCGGCGTGACGCGCGTGCGCAATTCATCCGGGCCGAGTTCTGCAAGCGGTGCTCCGCTGTCGGCATCGACGACCTTGAGCTTCTCGAAACGGACATCGCCGCCAGTGATATTCGTCACTGCCAGTTCGTAGACGATGTGACGC
>NZ_RZRP01001016.1:0-2032 GCF_003997795.1 Mesorhizobium sp. M7A.F.Ca.US.005.03.2.1
GATCGTGGAGGCGCTCCGGCATCGAATCTGACGCCAGCCAAGCCACTCCTTGTGCTGGGTTGTGAGGGATGATGCGGGTGGCGACGTTCCACCGCAGATCGCGGAGGCCTTCACTGTTAAGATCTTGCGACAGCAACGATCATCATCCAGCCAACTTTGAGCTTGTTTGCGATGGCTGCTCCAGGCAGTTTCGCCCTGACACCGGACAGTTCGTTCAACGGCCGAGGAGCGGCCGGTGTCGAATCAAGAAAGCTGGCGCAGATCCAGCTTGATCGGCCTCTCGGCCTTCTGAGAAAAGCGCAGACCTCGTTGCATTGGCCGCTGGATCGCCGATCGCGCTATCGACCAAGCCCTCGCGAACTAAGGTAAGGCCCGTTCGGCTCCTGCAACATGGGGACTTCTCGCCGACATCGACGCCAAGGGCACTTGCGCCTTCGTAAAGCGTTCTCCTGGCAGAGATGCGGTGAGGTGCGGCGCGCCATGATCATGAAGAGAACGGATGGGTCGAGTTCCAATGACGATGTCCCAACGGGCGCATCGGCTTCGTTCCCCTATGACAGGATCACCGTCGAACGCTTCCGGAAGAGTTTTCCCCGGGCCCGTTGGAGCGATGAACTCAAGGCCTGGTTTGTCCCGGGAAAGACCGCCGCTCGGCGTTTCAATCGTTGGCTGGAGCAAGAATTAGCCGGATCGAACGTGCATGCTGACAGCAGGGGACGCGACGCCTACGCCTTCGATCCTATCGTTTCCAAGTACCTGCTCGTGCACCAGGATCGGCTGGAGGTGCAAACACCATATTCTCGCTCGGTGGTAAACACGATGCGCGACGTGCCGTTTGCGTCCTGGGATCCCGACAGGCGCGCTTGGACAGTGCCTTTTCGCTCCTACGAACAACTGCATCGACGCTGGGCGGAAATCGAGGCTGCCGCCATTCGCAACGAGCCCGAAGCGCGAAAGCAGCGCGCGGCGCAGAGGCGCGGGTCTCCGCAAGACCTGGCGTCACGTGCACGTGCTATAGAACGCCGCCGCAGGCGCTATCCGCTCGACCCCGCCGATCTTCCACCTTTTGGCCGGCCCGTAATGACACGAAGCTTTGGTGTCGTCGTCTTCGTCGGATGCGATGGTGACTCCGTCGACGGCGAGATACTTCGTTCCCACTACTCCGACCTTCCAGACCACCATAATTATGTCTGGGGGCGATGGCGTCCCGCCGACCTCGATGAGCTCATCAAGACCTGGCCCTCGCGATCCAAGACGAAGATCGATGGAGCAGTTTGGTGGCAGCCGACTCTCGACGATTTGAGGGCCGCAAGAAAGATGGCTCGCGCATTGGAGAGAAGGCGGACGCGGCTGCGAACAATTACCCGCCGTTGATGCTCTGCTCGATCTGCCGGGCCGAGGCTAGGATGCCGTCAAAGCTTGGCGGGGTGCCGAAGATCATCGCAGTCGTGTTGGCGTAGTCGCGCGCAAGCGCATCGACCATCTTGGTCGCGGGCTCGATCGCAAAGGTCCCCGGCACTGCCGAGGCAAGATCATAGTCCGGCCGATCGAAAAACATGCGCGCGTGACGCACGCAATCGGCGCCAAGATCGAGGTTGGCGAGCGCCGCTCTCCCGGTTTCCGACTGCATGAGGCAGTGCAAATCGTAGTAATGCCGCGAGACGCGCTGACCTTCCTGCCGTAGTTCACCACGCCGCTCATACCAGCGGCGCAGCCCATGAGCGATCACCACCTTATCCCAGAAGGTCCGCGTCGCCTCGATCGTGGTGACGTCCGGCACGGCGAGGTCAACGCCGGCTGCTTCCTCGGCGACATAGGGAGTAATCGTAAGAGGCCCATGGGGATCGAGCGCTGATTTTGCGCCGGATTCAAGACGTATCGCCGGTCGGACATAGGCGCCATCGCGCGGCTCCACTTCGGGATACCAAAGCAGCAGGGTTTGCCGATCGGGATCGGCGTCATCGATTTCCACGCGCCCCGCCCCTTTGGTGACCTCTGTCAACTGGGCGGCGAGGAACGCATTGAGCGGGCC
>NZ_RZRP01001017.1:0-2030 GCF_003997795.1 Mesorhizobium sp. M7A.F.Ca.US.005.03.2.1
CGATATGCGGATGCTGACCCGCTTTTCCGCGGACTCCCATGTGTCGAGCAACGGAATGAGGTGGCCGCGTTCACACTCGATCGTGGTGAAGAAGTGCGGTAGATAGGCAATGCCCTCGCCCGCAACGGCGAAGTACTTGATAGTCCAGTATTCGTTGGCGATCAGGTTGCTGCGCGGCAAGATACTTTCCTGCGCGGTACCTTTCTGTAGCCGCCAGTGCTGCAGGCCCGCCGAGGTGCGATAGACAATGCCCTGGTGTTCCGCCAAATCGGCGGGTTTTCGTGGCATCCCGGCACGCTCGACATAACTCTTGCTGGCAAAGAGTGCGAATTTTTCGGTGGAGAGCGTTTCGCCGACTTCGATACCTTCGTCCCATGAAATCACGGCGTCGAGCATATCGAGGCTCTCTGGCGCGTAGAGAACGTGCGGCGAAAAGAAGGTGAGTTCGATTTCCACCTTGGGGTAGAGCTTTCTGAACGCCATGAGCATCTGCGTGTAGTAGGCCGTGCCGAACTCCCCCGTGGCGCCGATCCGCAAGGTTCCGGTCACGTCGTCGCTCAGTTCCGTCACGGCGGCCCGCGCCGTATCGCAGCTTTGCAGGATCTGCCGCGCGTGCCCGAGCAGGGTTTGCCCTGCTTCCGTGAGCAACAGGACACGGCCGGAGCGCTCGAACAGAGCGACCTTCAGATCGTCTTCAAGCTGCTTGAGCCGGAGACTGAGCGTGGATTTGGGCAGGCCGTACAACTTCGCCGCGGCCGACAATGACCGCAGTTCCGCGATTTTTACAAATGATGCCAGAGCATCGGTGTTCATTTGATCGTTCACATTTCTGCACAAAGTGCCCAAAAAATGAGCATGATTATTTTTGTTGCATGAACGAACGTAATCGGCTGTTATGCACTGCACAAGAGCCAATTCGCTTTTGCCAAATCAAAAAAGACGCTCCGGCGGCAATCGTCACCGTGCAGGGAAGCTGCATGGGCGCGGCGTGCTTCCGGCTGAGAAAATCAAAGAAAAACAAGGGGAACCACGAAATGAAAGAGCGCAACACGAAGCCGTCCGACTCAGTTCGCCTGTTCGCGGCGGCGGCCACGGTTTTCGTATTCTGTGCTACGTCCGGCGCTTATGCCTTTACTCTGGAAGGGGCGCCCAAGGTCGCGTTCATCTACGCAAGTTCAGCGCAAGACGGCGGATGGAACGAAGCCCTCGAGGCCGGCCGCAAGGCCTTGGAGGAACAGCTACAGGTGCCCGTCTCGGTGACGGAGAACATACCGGAAGAGGCCACTAAGCTGCGCGCGGCGATCGATCTCTACGTCAAGCGCGGCTTCAACATCATAATCGGCACCACCTATGGCTACAGCGCCCCAATGGCCGAAGCGGCCAAAGCCTATCCGAATGTGGCGTTTCTGAGTGCTTCGGGCACGGAGAATGGGGCCAACATGGAAAGCTTCTATGCCCGCACTTACCAGGGTTGGTACCTTGCAGGCATCGCGGCAGGACAGGCGACGAAGACGAAGAAGATCGGCATCCTCGCCGGCTTTCCGGTCGGCGTGGTGAACTGGGATATCAACAGTTTTGCACTCGGGGCCCGTTCGGTCGATCCTACGATCGAAACGGTCGCGGTCTTCGCCAACTCCTGGTGGGACCCGGTGAAGGAAGGGCAGATCGCCCAGGCCATTCTCGACCAGAAGGCCGACGTGCTCGCCACGAATCTGAGCGCGACCTCGGCGCTCGACGCCGCCGAAAAGGCAGGCGTTCCTTCGATAGGCTTTCAGCTCGACATGTCGCATGCCGCGCCGCGGACGATCCAGACCTCCGTCATCTTCCGCTGGGAGAAATATCTTGTGCCGACGATCAAGGAGATCATCGACGGCAACTGGAAACCCGAGGAATACGGCGCTTTCGAAGGCCTTGAAACCGGCGTGGTCGATCTTGCTCCTTTTGGCCCCTCGGTTTCCGAGGAGACCAAGGCAAAGGTTGAAGCAGCAAAGCAGGAGATCATCGCCGGCAAGCTTGATCCATTCCAGGGC
>NZ_RZRP01001018.1:0-2028 GCF_003997795.1 Mesorhizobium sp. M7A.F.Ca.US.005.03.2.1
CCCGACGCTCAGCACCTTGGCATCGGCGACAACGATCTCGGAGGTGATGGTGGAACCGGCAGCGCCTTGCGCATTCTTGGCCACTTCCTGGATTTCGCCGGCATCGCGCGTCAGCACCACGTCAACGCGGTCACCGGGCGTGACGAAGCCGCCGACTCCGGCGATCTCGTCGGTGCGGATGGTGACCGCCCGCATTCCGGGCGTCATCATGTTGGAGAGCGTCGCGCGGCCATTCGGGCCGGACAGCTTGGTCAGCAGCACCGGTTCGTTGACCTCCATCGGCGACAGCACCACGCGAGTGCCGTCGGCGAGCAACGCATTGATGGTGGTGAAGGCGCCCTGCGGCACGGACTCTTGCGACCACGGGATTTCGCTGAGCTGCGCGCGGTCGAGCTCCATGCCGTAGCGCAACGGGGCATTCGCCACCACGATGGTCTTGAATTCGACTTTCGGCACGACAGGTGCCGGAATCGACGACGTCTTCTCTTCGGAATCGGCCTTGGCCTGGCTTTTGACCCAGAAATCCGCGGCAAAGATCGAGATCGCGCCGAAAACGGCGGCGATGCCGATCATCGATATGGCCTTGCCCCTCACGCCTAAACCCCTGATATCAGCAGTTTCTTATTTAGTTGGGCTCACGTTAGGCGGCATTGTTAAAGAATCAGGAATCCCGGGCGTTGGTATCGGATCTATTTCCGCCGGCTTGGTTATCGAATGGTTTTGGGGTAAGAGGGCCCAGATCCCCGAACGGAACAGGAACCTCGGTCGCTTGGCGCTGAAAAGCGTGGCAGTATCGCGAGGTGATTCGCAGCACCGGAACCTATGGCAGGCATGGACGACAGCAACGATCTCTTCGGCAATATGGACAAGCAGCCGCAGCCGGTGCGTACCGCTGCGCGCCCGGCGGATCCACTGGTGGTGCAAGCCACCAAGCGTCCTGCCTCGACCAAGGACGGCAGCGAGGGCTATAGCGCCGCCGACATCGAGGTGCTGGAAGGGCTGGAACCGGTGCGCCGCCGGCCAGGCATGTATATCGGCGGCACCGACGACAAGGCGATGCACCATCTGTTCGCCGAGGTCATCGACAATTCGATGGACGAAGCGGTGGCCGGTCACGCCACCTTCATCGATGTCGAGCTTTCGGCCGACGGCTATCTCGCCGTGACGGACAATGGCCGCGGCATCCCGATCGATCCGCACCCGAAGTTCAAGAAGCCGGCGCTTGAAGTGATCATGACGACGCTGCATTCGGGCGGCAAGTTCGACTCCAAGGTTTACGAGACATCAGGCGGCCTGCATGGCGTCGGCGTGTCCGTGGTCAACGCGCTGTCGGACCATCTCGAGGTCGAGGTCGCGCGGGGACGGCAACTCTATCGGCAAAAATTCTCGCGCGGCGTTCCCGTGACCGGCCTGGAACAGTTGGGCGAGGTCCACAACCGGCGCGGCACAAAGATCCGCTTCCACCCCGACGAGCAGATTTTCGGCAAGGGCGCGGCGTTCGAACCGGCGCGGCTCTACCGTATGACGCGCTCGAAAGCCTATCTGTTCGGCGGCGTCGAGATCCGCTGGACCTGCGATCCGTCGCTGATCAAGGAAAAAGACCAGACACCGGCCAAGGCGGAATTCCATTTTCCCGGCGGCCTGAAGGACTATCTCAAGGCATCGCTCGGCGACGACTTCCAGGTGACGCGCGAGATTTTCGCCGGCAAGAGCGAGAAACAGGGCGGCCACGGCTCGCTCGAATGGGCGGTGACCTGGTTCGGCGGCGACGGCTTCATCAATTCCTACTGCAACACCATCCCGACCGGCGAAGGCGGCACCCACGAGGCCGGCTTCCGCAACGTGCTGACGCGAGGCCTGCGCGCCTATGCCGACCTCGTCGGCAACAAGCGCGCCTCGATCGTCACCTCGGAAGACGTCATGATCTCAGCGGCGGGCATGCTGTCGGTGTTCATCCGCGAGCCGGAATTCGTCGGACAGACCAAGGATAGGCTGGCGACGATCGAGGCAATTCGAATTGTCGAGACC
>NZ_RZRP01001019.1:0-2026 GCF_003997795.1 Mesorhizobium sp. M7A.F.Ca.US.005.03.2.1
CGGCTGGCTCAGGCGATCGCCCGCGCGGCCTCGCGGTAGAGCGTCGGCGGCACGCCGACATGGTCGCGGAAAAAGCGCGAGAAATTGCCTTGCGTGGTGAAGCCGAGATTGCAGGCGACGGAGATCAGCGGTTCCTGCGACCATTGCAGCTGCCGCACCGCTTCCTCCATGCGCAGCGTGTTCCAGTAGACATTGGGCGTCAGATTGGTCTGTTCCTTGAACAAAGCGAAGAAATGCGGTCGCGACAGGCCGACGCTGCGCGCCACGTCGTCGAAGCAGATGCGCTCGCAGACATTGGCTCTCATCAACTGGATTGCCTTGCGGACACGAAAATCCTGCATGGTGTTGATGCGGACACGGGCCTCCTGCGGCGCCGAGGCGTCGGCGGCGTCGAGCACGCTATCGATGAAACGCTCGATCTCGTAGTTGGCGATATCGTCGACGCTCTCATTGTCGCTGAGGTGGTCGAGCAGATTGGCGGCGGCCTGATGCAGCCACGGTTCCAGCGTGATCGCGGCTTGTGAAAACAGCGGCGCCGACGAAGGCAGGTCGCGGCGGCGCCGCGCCCAGTCGGGATCGATGTAGAAGGCGAGAAACAGACCGGGCGTCCCGTTTTGCGACAGAACATGGCTGTGCGGCTGGAAGGAGTTGATGCCGGCGGCCGTTCCAGGTCCAAGCCGGACGGTCTCGCGGCCGATGGTCATTTCGCCGGCCGTACCTTCCAGCCAGATGATGAGATGGGCCTCGACATGGGCATGGGTGACGAAGTCGCTTGCGACATTCAGGATAGAAACATGTCCGAACCGGCCCCAGTAGAGCCTGATCGCTTCCGTCATGGGTATATCCTCCCGCAGGCGACTGGCCTCCCTTCGCCTGCAGTGGGGATTGTGCGGCCGAGTTCGGGGCCGCGTCAAGACGCGCGGGGGCGGCGAGGGCGAATGACGGCCAGTGAGGCCGGATTTTCAGACTGAGCGATACGCACTGGAACGAATGGCGGTCGGGAGAATTGCCAACCTCAAACCGAAGCCGTCATGCCGCCATCGACATACAGCGTATGGCCGTTGACGAAGGACGAGGCATCTGACGCCAGAAACACGGCGGCGCCGATCAACTCGTCGACATTGCCCCAGCGCCCGGCCGGCGTGCGCTTTTCCAGCCAGGCGGAAAATTCGGGATTGTCGACCAGCGCCTGGTTCATCTCGGTGCGGAAATAGCCGGGCGCGATCGCATTGATCTGCAGGCCGTGTTTGGCCCAATCGGCGCACATGCCCCTTGTCAGGTTGCGGATCGCGCCCTTGGTGGCGGTGTAGGGCGCGATGTTCGGCCTTGCCAGTTCGCTCTGCACCGAACCGACGTTGATGATCTTGCCCTTGCGGCGCGGGATCATGTGGCGGGCGACCGCCTTGGCTGCATGGAAGGCGCCCGACACATTGGTCTTGAACAGGCGCTCCCATTGCTCCTCGGGAAAGTCCTCGAGCGGGGCGCGGAATTGTATGCCGGCATTGTTGATGAGGATGTCGATGGCGCCGATCTCGGCCTCGATGCGGGCAATGTCCTCGTTGACCGCCTGAAAGTCGGTGACGTCGAATACCGAGGCGTGCGCCTTGAAGCCGGCGTTGCGCAGCTTTTCGACGGCGCTGTCGATCCTGGCGGCGTCGCGGCCGTTCAGCACCACGCTTGCCCCATGTTCGGCCAGGCCCCGAGCCAGCGCGAAGCCGATGCCCTGGCCGGAGCCGGTCACCAGCGCCAGCCGACCCTCGAGGCTGAACAGGGAGTTGGCCATCAAACCGTCTTTTGTTTGACCATGATCTCCGGACAAACGGTTCCGTTTGTCCGAGAAAACCGGTTTCCACTTTTCGGGATCATGGTTCTAGTCGCTGCGGCGGAAATTGCGGATGCGGTCGAACAGCACCGCCAGCAGGATGGCGCCGCCGATGAAGACGCCTTGCCAGAAGGCATTGATGCCGAGCAGGCCGAGACTGTTGCGGATCACCTCGATCAGGGCCGCGCCGACGATGGCGCCGAA
>NZ_RZRP01000101.1:0-11721 GCF_003997795.1 Mesorhizobium sp. M7A.F.Ca.US.005.03.2.1
GAGCTGAAGCCGCGTCGGATTGCCGAGCGCTTCAAGCTGCGCGGCTGCTTTTTCGAGTTTCATGGAAATAAGCTACGCGGCACTTTTCGCGCCGTCAACCCAATTTCAAAAATATGGAAATAGCATCAGCCGGCGCGCTTGCCCGAGGCGTAAATGACCACCTCGCCATCCTCCTTGGTGAACGTGCCGATGTCCGGATTGGGCAGAATGTCCAGCACCTTTTCCGACGGCCGCGCCAGCACGACGCCGAGCGGACTGACCACGATCGGCCGGTTGATCAGGATCGGATGTGCCAGCATGAAATCGAGGATCTGCTGGTCGGACCATTTCGGGTCGGCAAGGCCGAGTTCGGCATAGGGTGTGCCCTTCTCGCGCAGCAGGTCGCGCGGTGTGATGCCCATCGCCGCGATCAGGTCGACCAACCTTTCGCGCGATGGCGGCGTCTTCAGATATTCGATCACCTCCGGCTCCTCACCCGACTGGCGGATCATGGCCAACGTGTTGCGCGACGTGCCGCAACTGGGATTGTGGTAGATGGTGATGGTCATTTCGGGGTCCTCTCAGCCGACATGGTATTCCGGACGGCGCCGCCCATCTCGTACCAGCCCTTGCTGCGGTTCACGATCCACACCACCGACAGCATGACCGGAACCTCGATGAGCACCCCGACCACAGTGGCAAGGGCCGCGCCAGAATTCAGCCCGAACAGCGCGATCGCGGCGGCCACCGCCAGCTCGAAGAAGTTCGACGCGCCGATCAGCGCCGATGGTCCAGCCACGCAGTGCCGTTCGCCGCTGAGGCGGTTGAGCAGATAGGCAAGACCGGAGTTGAAGTAGACCTGGATCAGGATCGGCACTGCCAGCAGCACGATCACCAACGGCTGCGCAATGATCTGCTCGCCCTGGAAGCCGAACAGCAGCACCAACGTCGCCAGCAAGGCAACCAGCGACAGAGGCTGCAGCGTGGCAAGCAGGGCCTCAAGCCCGGCCTGTCCCCTCGCTGCCAGCAGCCGGCCACGAACCAACTGCGCGACGATCACCGGCGCGACGATGTAGAGTGCGACCGACAGCATCAGCGTGCCCCATGGCACGGTGATCGCCGACAGGCCGAGCAGCAGGCCGACGATTGGCGCGAAAGCAACGATCATGATAGCGTCGTTGAGCGCCACCTGCGACAGCGTGAAATTCGGCTCGCCGCGCGTCAGGTTCGACCAGACGAAAACCATCGCCGTGCAGGGCGCCGCGGCAAGGATGATCAGCCCGGCAATGTAGGAATCGATCCGCACGGCGGGCAGCCACGGCCGGAACAACCAGCCGATGAACAGCCAGCCCAGCAGCGCCATCGAGAACGGCTTCACCGCCCAGTTGATGAACAGCGTCACGCCGATGCCGCGCCAATAGGTGCCGACCTTGGCCAGCGAGGCGAAATCGACGCGCAAGAGCATCGGCACGATCATCAGCCAGATCAGCACGGCGACAGGAATGTTGACCCTGGCGATCTCGGCCGACGCGATGGCGCCGAACACGCCCGGCAGCAGATGGCCAAGCGCGATGCCCGCGACGATGCACAGTGCCACCCACACCGTCAGATATTTCTCGACGAAGCCGATGCCGGGCCGCACCGCCTCAGCTGTGTTCAGAGCATGATCGGTCATGATGGCTTCCTTGTTCGAACGGCGCGCGGCGGACAGTCACAAGCCCCTCAGCAGTCACAGGTCACGGCATTGATGACCGGGCGGCAGAGCTCCGGCGCGCCATTGCAGCAATCTTCCATCAGATAGGCCAGCAGGTCGCGCAAGCCGGTCATGTCGGCGACATAGCGCACGGTCCTTCCGTCGCGTTCGGGACGGATCAGCCCGGCATGGGCGAGCACCTTCAGATGCGCCGACATGGTGTTCTGGACCGTGTCCAGCCTCGTTGCGATCTCGCCGGCTGGAATGCCTTCCGGGCCGGCACGCACGAGCAGCCGGAAGACATCCAGCCGCGTCTCCTGGCCAAGTGCGGCCAGCGCGTTCAAAGTACCCTTCCTATTCATATATCCGAATCCTTGGATTTATGGATTCGTGAATACCGACTCCCCCACGATCCGTAAAGGGTCCGCCCACCATCACGTGACGGCCAGCACCTTTCCCGTATCGTGCTGGCGCACGAAGTCCACCCGGGCACCATCCCAGTGGTAGCTGTAGTGGCGGCCCTGCACTGGAACGGCAATGACGTCGGGCCAGAAGATGCCGATGCAGCCGCCGCCCGGCATGCGCACGCTGTTCCACACCAGCCCGTCGCTGCCTGCTGCCCGCAGCGCCCGCCCTTCCGCCTGCGAGGCGGAATAGTCGTCCGGGTCGAGCACGCCGGGCACGGCGTTGACGTCATCGAGATCGCGGTCGACGTTGCCGATCAGCACGCGGAAATCCGCCGTCCAGCCCGGCCCTTCGTCTGTGGCGCGCATGAATTTCTGATGGTGGTGGATGGTCTCGGCAAGCGCGACGTCCTCGCTGTCGCCGGCATAATAGATCCCGTAGCTGCCATCCGAGAAGCGGCCTGGTCTGAGCGTCGAGCAATGCACGAAGGGCGCCATCACGAAACTGGCGCCGGGGCCGGAAACCCGCCTTGCGGCCGAAACCTTGCCGAGATCGCCAATCTCGAACCTTATGCGTGGGTTTGTCTTCGCCGCGACGGCGGCCAGCGCCTCCCAGTCGCGCGGGTCGGCAATGTCTTCGAACAGGTCGATCGGTGGGTGGATGGAACGGATGATGCGGAAGGTCTGGTGCCAGTCGACGCGGCGACGGACCGCAAGCCCACTCACCATGCACCACGCTCCGCATCGAGCCATTCGCGCATCGCCGAGAGATCGGAGATTTCGCCGCGCAGCATCAGGTCGAGCGCCGACTGGCCGCCAAAGGTGGCATTGGGCTTGCGGATCCAGGCATAGCCGCGCGCCGGTTCCGTGAAGAGGTAGCGCAGGCCCTTGTGTATGCCCATCAGATGCGCCATGCGGGTGCGCAGGTCGCGGTCGATCCTGCCGATGCCACCTTCCTTCGCCCCAGTCTTCCAGCGTGCCCAGGTGCGCGCCGACATACCGCCAAGCAGGATGCAGGCCTCCAGGTCGGTGAGGTTCCAGGCCTTGAACAGATTGACCGTGGTGCGCGCCAGCGCGCCCGCTTCTTCATCCGAGATAGCGGCTCCGAACGTGGCCGGCGTGGTGACGATGGATTGAAGCTGCATTGCGTTCACCTTGCTGATTGGCAGATATATAGCATGTATTTGCCAATTGGCAAGAATGCGGAGATGGCAAGGCTTGGCTGCAAAATGAAAAGGCGCGGCCACACCGCAGGCCGCGCCCTTTATTGCATCACACTGTACGGTGCCTACTCAGCCGCCTCATATCCCGCGATGCCCTTGATCTCGAGGAAATCCTCAAGTCCGTATTCGGCATATTCGCGGCCATTGCCCGACTGCTTGTAGCCGCCGAACGGCAGGCCGGCGTCCCACTGGGGATAGTTGATGTAGACATTGCCGGTGCGCATGCGCGCCGCGACTTCGCGCGCCTTCTTCATGTCCTTGGCCTGGATGTAGGAGGCGAGGCCATAGACGGTGTCGTTGGCGGTCTCGACCACCTCGTCGACGCTGTCATAGGGCATGATCGCCAGTACCGGCCCAAAGATCTCCTCGCGCGCGATGCGCATGTCGTGGGTAACGTCGGCGAACACTGTCGGCCTGACATAGTAGCCGCGGTTGAGTTCGGCCGGACGGCCGGGGCCGCCGGCGACCAACGTCGCACCCTCGTCGATGCCGGCCTGGATCAGGTCCTGGATCTTGTCGAACTGAACCTGGCTGACGACCGGGCCGAGCTTGGTGCCGGCAGCGTCGGCCGGACCGACGGTGAATTTTTCCGCCGCAACCTTGGCATAGCGGGCCGCCTCGTCATGGCGCTCGCGCGGCACGAACATGCGCGTTGGCGCGTTGCAGGACTGGCCGCTGTTGCTGAAGCAACCGGCCACGCCCTTGCTGACCGCGCTTGCGAGGTCGACGTCGGGGAACAGAATGTTGGCCGACTTGCCACCAAGCTCCTGATGCACGCGCTTGACCGTGTCGGCGGCGGCCTTGGCCACCAGGATGCCGGCGCGGGTCGAACCGGTGAACGACATCATGTCGATGTCAGGATGGCTGGACAACGCCTGGCCGACGCCCGGTCCGTCGCCATTGACGAGGTTGAAGACGCCCTTCGGCACGCCGGCCTCGTCGAGGATCTCGGCGAAGATGATGGCGTCGAGCGGCGCGATCTCGGATGGCTTGAGCACCATGGTGCAGCCGGCGGCGAGCGCCGGACCCACCTTGCAGGTGATCTGGTTGAGCGGCCAGTTCCACGGCGTGATCAGCCCGACGACACCGATCGGCTCCTTGACCACGAGATGATTGCCCTTCACGTGGCGGAATTCGAAAGCCTTCAGCGTCTCGGCCATTTTGGTCAGATGCGCCAGCCCAATGCCGACCTGGCTGTCCAACGCCATCTGGCGCGGCGCGCCCATCTCGCGCGACACGGCAACCGCAAGATCGCTACTGCGCTTCTTGTAGACCGCGATGATGCGATTCAACAGGTCGAGCCGCTCGCTAACTTCGGTGAAACCAAAGCCGTTGAAGGCGCGCTTGGCGGCAGCCACCGCCTTGTCGACATCGGCCCTGGAGCCGAGCGAAATCTGCGCAAAAGCGTCCTCATTCGAGGGATCGATGACGTCCAATGGGTTGGGCACAACAGGATCGACCCACGCGCCATCGATGTAGAACTGCAGATTGTGTGACATGGTTTTCTCCTTGGCCGCATGGTCGCGCCGGGCCGTCATATCTGGCTGGAGATAACGATGCACAAACGCCGCTGTCAAACACAACCCCCGAAGTGGTTGAGCCAGTGCGGCAGTGATTGAGCCAGAGCGGTTGGGCAGCAACCGGCTTGGTGAGGATGGACTACAGCAAGGTATGCCCGGCCTCGACCAGAAACCGCCTCGCCGCGGCCTGATCCGTGGCTTTCACCAGGAGATGGTCGCCATCGAAAGTGGACACCACGAAGATGCCCAACCCGTTTTCCGACAACGGCCTGATGACCGACAGCACGATACCGGTTTCGTCGAAGGCGAACGGGCCCAGGAGCTTGAAGGCCACCCAGTCGATATCCTGCTTGACGGCATGCGGCACGCGGTCCTGCAGGCAAACGATCGAAAGCTCGTCGTCGGTCCTTGTGATGCTGACGAAGCCTGGTCCGTCCGCCCAACCGGGAATGGTTTCGCCCGCCGCCAGCCGGGAAACCGCGTAAGACCCCGGGAGTTGCTTAAGCCTGACCTTGGCAGCCATTATCGAAATCCTTCCTCAGATCGCCGGTGATCCCGCTAGCCTCTTGCTCATATAGACCGTCATGCCGCCCATGAACGGCTCGTCCCGATCCACGATATAGCCCTGCCTCTTGTAGAGCGATACGTTCGCCTCGAACGCGCCATTGGTCAGCAGGCGAAGCTCGTCGCGGCCCGACTCGATCGCCTTGCGCTCGGCCCACTCCAGCAACAGCCGGCCAATCCCCCTGCCCTGCGCATCCGGTGCGACACAGACATTCTCGATCCACAGGTGATCCTCGGCCAGCATGGTTTCAATCATTCCCACGATCCGATCATCCTCGACGGCGAGATCGAACGGATGCTCGGCAACAGCCTTCTCGTAGTCGGCGCGCATCGGCAGAGGCTCGCGGCCGATCACCGCTACCCATTTGGCATAGGCGGCGCGCACGATATCCCGGATCGCGGCGGCGTCAGCGGGCGCGGCCGGCCGAAGCCGGATGGAAGAATTGTTGGTCATCAAACTGCTCCAGACATGAAAAATCCCGCCGGCGGTTTCGCGGGCGGGGCTGGAAACGAAAGAACCGGGTCTATCCTGCCGGTCTTTGTCGTCGCGCAGTCAGCTTGCCGCTCCGCACTGTGCAGGGCGACGTCGCTTGGTGTTGGCAGGCGCGAAAACGAACATGGCGCCAAGTTGGAACAGGAAGCGCGGCGATGTCAAGGCGACCGCTCGATCGACAGTGTCTCGCATCGGCGACAAGGTTCTGGTCCTCGCGCCCGCAGGGCATAGAATCGCTATATGCTTTGTGCCAACGGCAGCTGATCGATGGGCAAACTATGACCGGGACGCTGAACAAAGCGGTGCGGATGGTGGCCATCCTGAACCTGGCCTATTTCGGGATCGAATTTGCCGTAGCCGTTTGGATCGGATCGGTATCGCTGTTCGCGGACAGCATCGATTTTCTGGAGGACGCATCCGTCAATCTCCTGATCATGGTCGCGTTGGGCTGGACCGTCCGCAATCGAGCGCGGCTCGGAATGGCGCTGGCCGGGATACTTCTGATCCCCGCATTGGCGACCCTTTGGACAGCCTGGGAGAAATTCAACATTCCAATTCCGCCAGCTCCCGTTCCGCTAACGCTCACGGCGGCTGGCGCGATGCTCGTCAACCTGTCGTGCGCGCTCATGCTCGCTCGCTATCGCCATCACAGCGGCAGCCTCACCCGCGCCGCCTTCCTGTCGGCGCGCAACGACGTCCTGGCCAATGTGGCAATCATTGCCGCCGGCCTGGTCACGGCATTTGTGTGGAATTCGGCTTGGCCAGATATTGTCATTGGGCTGGCAATCGCCATCATGAATGCGGATGCTGCCCGCGAGGTTTTCACGGCCGCAAGACGCGAGTTCGCAGAAGGCCAAATTTCAAACTGAAACGCTGCCACCCGATCCGCGCACGATCCCCTCAACTCCTGCGCCGTCGGCCGGAATGGCTACCCGGTCGTCGAGTGCCCTCAGCCTGCGCCTGGCTCTAGCGATCGATCCTTGCTTCCTGTTGCGGAGAATAGCGCGCTCCCTGTACGGCGATCGCCGAGACCGCGTTCTCGATGTCGGCAGTTCGCCGTCAGCGCGACAGTGACCGATCCGATGTTCTCTTCGAGGCGATTGAGCTTGGTGGTGCCGGGGATCGGAACGATCCAGGGCTGTATCTGCCAAGCGCGGGAGCGATATCGGAGAATGGGCTTTTCAGCCTTGGAACATCGGTCATGGTGGTCTCCTTCGTAGAGTTCGGGCGTTGAACTCGGCGCCACGCGCCGATACCTGGTCAAATCCCGTATTGTTCGTCGCTGACATGCTCCAACCAGTCGACGACCTTGCCGTCGAGCGCTTCGGCGATAGCGATGTGGCTCATCGCCGTGGTCGGCGCGGCGCCATGCCAATGCTTCTCTCCGGGCGCGAACCAGACGATGTCGCCGGGCTGGATCGATTCGATCGGGCCGCCCTCGCGCTGCGCCAGGCCGGCGCCCGAGAGGACGATCAGCGTCTGGCCGAGCGGATGCGTGTGCCAGGCGGTGCGCGCGCCGGGCTCGAAAGTCACGGTGGCGCCGCCGACCCGGGCGGGCTCGCTGCCCTTGAACGGCGCGTCGATGCGCACCGCACCGGTGAAATAGTCGGCCGGTCCCTTGGCCGAGGCTTGAGAGCCGTTTCGCGTGATGTCCATGGTTTTGTCCCTTCCTGGCAACAGCCATGACACGACCCGCCCGGCTTTAAAGACGGCCGGAGGTGCCCGGTGTGATAACGCCTATCTAGGGTCTGCGATTGGTGCCGATTAGGTGCTATATCCAGCATGATCTTATGAAGGGGGCTCATGAATGCCACGTGACAACCTGAATGAGCTAACCGCCTTCCTCGCTGTGGCGCGCGAGGAAAGCTTCACCAGGGCGGCGGCCAAGCTCGGGGTTTCCCAATCGGCGCTCAGCCACACGGTGCGGGCGCTGGAGGAGCGGCTGGGTGTACGGCTCCTGACCCGCACCACGCGCAGCGTGTCGCCCACCGAAGCCGGGGAGCGGCTGCTTCGCACCGTCGGGCCGCGGCTGGACGAGATCGAGACCGAGCTCATTGCCTTGAGCGCATTGCGGGAAAAACCCGCCGGCACCATCCGCATCACCGCCGGTGAGCACGCCGCCGATGCGGTCCTGTGGCCGGCGATCGCCCCGCTGCTGCCCGACTATCCCGACATCAAGGTCGAGATCATCGTCGACTATGGACTGACCGACATCGTCGCCGAGCGCTTCGACGCCGGCGTGCGGCTGGGCGAACAGGTGGCGCGCGACATGATCGCGGTGCGCATCGGCCCCGACATGCGCATGGCGGTGGTCGGCTCGCCAGCCTATTTCGCTACCCGACCAAAGCCGCGCACGCCGCAGGACCTGACCACCCACAATTGCATCAATCTGCGGCTGCCCACCTATGGCGGGCTCTATGCCTGGGAGTTCGAGAAGGCCGGACGCGAGCTGAAGGTTCGGGTCGAAGGCCAGCTTGTGTTCAACACGGCCGCTCTGCGCATGAACGCGGTGCTCGCCGGCCTCGGCCTTGCCTATCTGCCTGAGGAGCAGGTGACGGCCCATCTGGCCAACGGCCGGCTGGTGCGTGTGCTCGCCGACTGGTGCGGGCCCTTCCCCGGCTACCATCTCTATTACCCCAGCCGCCGGCAAGCCACACCGGCCTTCTCGCTGCTGGTCGACGCGCTGCGCTACCGGGGCAAGGTGTAAATCGGTGAGCAGCTTCCACCCGGCTTTGACTCGCCGCCGCCTGCGGTGACTATCCCCGGAAATGGTCGCGGAACCATTTCCGCGGCACCGCGTTCACTGCGGTTAACTGGAACTCCTATACGTGGCGCAAGTGACGAAAACCTCGAGCTCGACCTTTGATCTGCCCCACCAAATCCTCGATAATCTTCCCGTAGCAATCTACACCACCGACACCGAAGGCAAGATCACCTATTTCAATCGGGCCGCGGCAGATTTCGCTGGGCGCGAACCCGAGCTCGGAAAAGACCAATGGTGTGTGACGCACAAGCTGTTCACGACCGACGGTGAAGTGTTGCCGCATGACCAATGCCCGATGGCTGTCGCGCTAAAGGAGAACCGGCCGGTCAGAAACCAGTCGGCTATCTCCCAACGCCCGGACGGCACGCGTGTGCCGTTCCTTCCCTATCCCACACCGCTTCATGACGAGCAGGGCAGACTGGTCGGCGCCGTCAATATGCTGTTCGATCTCACTGACCGCCATCATGCCGACGAGGCCAGGCATCATCTGTCAGCCATCGTGGAGTCTTCCTTCGATGCCATCGTCAGCAAGGATTTGAACGGAGTCATCAGGAGCTGGAACTCAGCCGCCCAACGTCTGTTCGGTTACACCGCCGACGAAGCAATCGGAAGGTCGGTAACTATGCTGATACCGGACGACCATTTGGACGAAGAGCCGCGCATATTGGAGCGCATCCGCAAAGGCGAGCAGGTCGAGACCTACGAAACCATCCGCCGCCGCAAGGACGGCAGCCTTGTGCCCGTATCCCTGACAATCTCGCCGGTGCGCAACGCCGTCGGGCAGATCGTCGGCGCCTCGAAGATCGCCCGCGACATATCAGTAGCCAAGGAGAACGAATATCGCATCCGCATGCTGATGCGCGAGGTCAACCACCGGGTGAAGAACCAGTATTCCGTCATCATCTCGATGATCCGGGAGACCAGCAAGCGGTCATCGACGCCGGCCCAGTTCGAACGTCAGGTGCGCGAGCGCATCATGGCGTTGTCGCTCTCGCATGACCTTCTGGTTTCCGGCGACTGGAAGGGCGCCACGATCTTCGAACTGCTGCTTGCGCAGGCCAAACCGTTCGGCAACGAGGAGCGGATCTCAATGTCGGGCCCTTCCCTGACGCTGAGCCCCAATGCCGTCCAGTACCTCGGCATAGCGTTTCATGAACTCGCGACCAATTCCGCTAAATACGGCGTCCTTTCGGCCGCAGAGGGAACGATAACGGTGCAATGGAAGGTAACCGGACTGGTCGGCCAGAAACAGTTCCAGCTGATCTGGAAAGAGAGAGATGGTCCTGAAGTACAGACGATCGGCCATGGTGGTTTCGGCAGCGTGGTGCTGCGGCGCGTCGCTCCAGCCGCGGTGAGCGGCACCGGTGTTCTCGAGCATGATAGCCACGGTGTCACCTGGACGCTGCAAGCACCGTTGACCCAACTTGAGGCTTCGGTTGACAGCGAGCACGTTGATCAGCGTGCATTGGACCAGGTGATGAGCGGACACGAATTCGGAATTGTTCCCTGAACTTGGGCACTGGCAACAGGACTACGGCCCGCTATGTGTTGCTTTTATTGTACGTCCTGGCCTTCAGCCCTGTCGCAATATGGCGGGCATCAGCACCGGAGCCATCGCCGTGACCGTGACCGACCTCTATCGAGGCTACATCGCCTGCCTCAACAATCAGGACTGGCAGAAGCTGCATCGCTTCGTTCATGACGAGGTGCACTACAATGGCGACCGCGTCGGACTGTCGGGTTACCAGGACATGCTGGAGCGCGATTTTCGGGAAATCCCAGACCTCTATTTCGATATCCAGTTGCTGATCGCCGAACCGCCGTTCCTAGCCAGCCGGCTTCAGTTCAACTGCACGCCGAAGGGAACCTTCTTCGGGCTCCCTATAAACGGCAGGAAGGTGTCCTTCAGCGAGAACGTCTTCTATGAATTCCTCGACGACCGGATCAGGAACGTCTGGTCGGTAATCGACAAGGCCGCGATCGAGGCGCAGCTTTAATCCAGGTCGCCCAGAAAGCGACGTCTGCGCGGCAGCGTCCGTGGATCGTTCGTAAAAATCGATCATTCTAACGAAAATAATTCGTTGGAAAGATTGGTTTAGGAATGGCATTCTCCCGGCATACTCGCCTGGAGCATTGCATTGTCTTCCGTTTCCCACTTCGCGAACGATATTCCAAAAAGCGCGTTTCCTGCCGATGTCGCGCAAGGGCGAAAATCCCTTAGCTGGAATGGCAGCGTCCCCGGCATCGTGCTGGTCACGATGATCACTGCCGTCGCCTTCTCGGCGCGCAATGTTTCCGGCTTCGCGCTGTTCAGTCCAATGATCCTCGCCGTCGTCGCCGGCATGATCTACTCCAACGTGCTCGGCACGCCCGTGCACGCCAAAGCCGGTATCGCATTCTCGCAAAAGCGCCTGTTGCGCTTCGCCATCGTGCTGCTCGGCTTCCAGCTGACGCTCGGCCAGGTGGTCTCGATCGGCGCTGGCGGCGTCGGCATTGTCGCGGCGACGCTTGGCGCCACCTTCGTTTTCACCATCACGCTTGGCCGGCTGATCGGCGTCGACGCCAAGCTGGCGCAGTTGATCGCCGCCGGCACCTCGATCTGCGGCGCTTCGGCCATCGTCGCCACCAACATCGTCACCGATGCGCGCGACGAGGACGTCACCTACGCCGTCGCCTCGATCACCTTGTTCGGCACCGTCGCCATGCTCGGCTTCCCGCTCATGGCGCCCATGCTCGGCCTCGACCAGCACGCTTTCGGCCTGTGGGCCGGCGCCTCGATCCACGAGGTGGCGCAAGTCATCGGCGCCGGCTTTCAGAACGGCACCCAGTCCGGCGAGATCGCCACCGTCGCCAAGCTGACCCGCGTTGCCATGCTGGCGCCGATGGTCGTCGCGCTCGGCCTGATGGCGCGCGGCAGGAGCAGCAGTGAGGTGGCGGCGCGGCCGCCCATGCCGTGGTTCGTCGCCGCCTTCGTCGCTGTCGTGGCGTTGAACAGCTTGGTCACGGTGCCCACCGAGGTGAAATCGGCAATGGCGCTCGCCACCACCATCATGCTGACCATGGGCCTGGCCGCCATGGGCC
>NZ_RZRP01001020.1:0-2025 GCF_003997795.1 Mesorhizobium sp. M7A.F.Ca.US.005.03.2.1
CGGTTCGTATTTTCAGACGAGTAGCCAGCCTCCAGCCGGGAGATCATCAGGATGGCGTTGAAGGTTTTTATCAACTGGTCCGACTCGGCGATGGTGCCTTCCAGCGCCTGCCGGTAGTCGGTGGGCTTTTGCTTGCCCGAAAGCGTCGCTTCGGCCCGGTTGCGCAGCCGGGTCAGCGGCGTCTTCAGATCATGCGCGATGTTGTCGGAAACCTGCTTCAAGCCTTCGTTGAGCGTGGCGATCCTGGCCAGCATGGCATTGAGATTTTCGGAGAGCCGGTCGAACTCGTCGCCAACCCCCGTCACCGGCAGCCTGCCCGACAGATCGCCGCCCATGATGCGACGGCTGGCTTCCGACACGCTGTCGATGCGCTTCAGCGCAGCGCGGCCGACAAAAAACCAGATCAGCAATCCGCCCAGCCCCATCATGCCGAGCGCCAGCATCAGCGCACGGCGGATGACGGCACGAAACCGTTCCGGCTCGCCAAGGTCGCGGCCGACCAGCATGATCATCTGGTTCGGCAGCCGCAGCACCAGCGCAATGGCGTTGTGGCCTTTTTCGCCCTGCGCCTGCGCATCGTTCTGCTCGGATTGGGTGGTGGTACCCTGCTCGGCGGGAAGGTTGCGCAGGCGCTCGAGCTCTCCCTCGCCAAAGCGCTGATAAGAGAACGGACTGCTGGTCCAGCCTTCGGTTTCGAGAACGCCAGGTTCGAGGCTCTGCACGTTGCCGGTCAGGATCTGGCCGTTGGCGTCGGCGATCAGGTAAAGGTTTGCGCCGGGCTGGCGCGAGCGCGCTTCGACCACGCGGACCAGTACCGGCAGGCCACCGCGCTGATAGGCGCGGGCAAGGCCGAGCACTTCGTCATTGATGGTCTCCTGCGTCTGCGCGGTCAGCATTCGCGCCGACAGCGAGGTCATGTAGAAGACGAGCGCCACCGCGCAGAGCGCGAAGAGCAGGAAGTAGAGCGCCGAAAGCCGCGCTGCCGTCGTCTTCATGATGGCTGGCACGGAAAGAGCCATGCCGCAGCTAACCACTCTTCAGCATATAGCCGGCGCCGCGAACCGTATGCAGGATGGGCTTGTCGAAGCCCTTCTCGATCTTGCCGCGCAGCCGGGAGACATGGACGTCGATGACATTGGTCTGCGGATCGAAATGGTAGTCCCAGACATTTTCCAGCAGCATGGTGCGCGTCACCACCTGGCCGGCATGCCGCATCAGATATTCGAGCAAGCGGAACTCACGCGGCTGCAGCGTTATCTCGCGTGACGCACGGCGGACCGAATGCGACAGCCTGTCGAGTTCGAGATCGCCGACGCGGTAGACGGTTTCCGCTTCCTTGGCACTGGCGCGCCGGTTCAGCACCTCGACGCGGGCGAGAAGCTCGGAGAAGGCATAGGGCTTTGTCAGGTAATCGTCGCCGCCGGCGCGCAAACCCGTGACCCGGTCATCGACCTCGCCGAGCGCCGACAGGATCAGCACCGGCGTCGTGTTGCCCCTGGACCTGAGACCGGCAATGACCGACAGGCCGTCGCGACGCGGCATCATCCGGTCGATCACCATCACGTCGTAGTCGCCGGCGTCGGCGAGCGCAAAGCCGGTTTCGCCGTCACCGGCGACATGCGCGGTGTGACCGGCCTCGGCAAAAGCTTTCTGCAAGTAATCCGCAGCCTCGCGATCGTCTTCTATGACGAGAATCTTCATAGGGCTGTTATACGCGATTTCGCCGGAAGGTTGAGTGGCAGACATCTGCATTGTGGCCTTTGCCAAAGCGCATCGCGACCGAGATCGCTCGAAGCAGTGCGCGATAAAGCTGCTCGCTGCCGATGTCGTTGGCATCGGATCGTTGAAGCGCTTTTGAAATTGTGCGGCAGCGGGCGATGGGAAGCCCGCTGCCGCCGGGGGAAGGCGCGATGACTGACTAACGCGCGCTCCTCCATGCTTTCCCGTACGGCGGCTCGGGGGTGTTGAACCGGCGCACTGGAAAAGTCCAACTTGCCGCCGGAACGCCCTCACCCGCCTCGGAAG
>NZ_RZRP01001021.1:0-2015 GCF_003997795.1 Mesorhizobium sp. M7A.F.Ca.US.005.03.2.1
GTAGAGGTCAAGAACACCACCAACATCACGACCGTGGGCTCCCTCTCACACGGCATTCTCGCCCAGTCGGTCGGCGGCGGTGGCGGCAATGGCGGATCTGTCGGAACGTTTGCCGTCGGTCTGTTCGGCGCCGCTTCCGTGGCGATCGGCGGCGGTGGCGGCGATGGCAATCTCAGCAACCAGGTCACGGTCACCCACAAAGGTGACATTCATGTCGGCGGCATGGGCTCGAAGGCCATCCTTGCGCAATCGGTCGGTGGCAGTGGCGGCAACGGCGGTTCGGCTTATTCAGGCGCGGTCAGCGCTGGTCTCTACGTGTCCGCCTCGGTCGGGGTTGCCGTGGGTGGCGAGGGCGGCAACGGAGGCAACGGTGGAAAGGTAACGGTTCGGGCTGATGGCAACCTGATTGCCGACACCGACGCAGCCGGTTCCGGCGGCATCGTTGCCCAGTCCATCGGCGGCGGCGGCGGCAATGGCGGCCGCGCTGCCACGATTTCGGGTGCAGCCAGCACGGGGGTCAGCGTTTCACTCGGTGTCACTGTTGGCGGCTGGGGTGGCGACGGTGGCAAGAGCGACCTCGTCATCGTCGACAGCGGCATGAATGGCGGCGGCAGCATCGTTACCAAAGGCGCCAACGCGATCGGCATCCTCGCGCAATCGGTGGCCGGCAGCGGCGGCAATGGCGGCGATTCCTGGGGAGCTGCAGGCGGCTTCGGGGTCAACGCCAGCATCAATGCGACAGTCAACATCGGTGGCGGCGGCGGCAAGGGCAACATCAGCGGCGATGTCGCCGTTCACAACGCCATGACGATCAAGACGGGTGGGGACATGAGCGCCGCGATCGTTGCCCAGTCGATCGGCGGCGGCGGCGGCAATGGCGGAGCGACCAATGGCGCGACGGCCGATCTCGGTACAGAAAACGGCGTCAACGTCGCCGTCAACGTTGGTGTTGGCGGGGCGGGTGGCACAGGCAACAAGTCCGGTGCCGTGGATGTTACGAATTCCGCCAATTTGACCACCGACGGCGACTATTCGTCCGGCATTGTTGCCCAATCGATCGGCGGCGGTGGCGGCATGGGCGGTGCGACAAACACGCAGGCCTTCCACGTCGGCGGCACCGCCGGCACGAGCGTTACCGCAAATGTCAGCATCGGCGGCAATGGCGGCGAAGGCAACGATGCCGCCTGTGCCGCGGACGCAGGTGGCAATGCCACTTGTTTCGATGGCAAGGTCGGTGTCGCAGTCGATAATTCGGGCGAGATCCGCACAAGCGGGTTCAACTCGGTCGGCATCCTCGCCATGTCCATCGGCGGCGGTGGCGGCGGCGGCGGCTCGGCTTCGACCAAAGAGGATATCGTCGGCCCAGGCGATGCTGGCGAGACTTCGGTCGGTATCGGCGCGGCGATCGCGCTCGGTGCCGGCGGCGCCGGCAATGGCGGCACGGTTTCGGTGACCAACCGCAATCTGATCGTCACGGACGGCGCCGATTCCTATGGCATCAGCGCCAATTCGATCGGTGGCGGCGGCGGTGTCGGCGGCTCGTCCAGCTCTGGCGTGCTTGGCACTTACGCAATCGGCGGCTCGCTTGGCGGTGCGGGTGGCAAGGGCGGCAATGGCAACCAGGTCGATGTCGTCAATATGGCCGGCGCAACGATATGGACCAAGCAGGAGCGCTCGATAGGCATCTTCGCGCAGTCGGTCGGTGGCGGCGGCGGCGCAGGTGGTGCCGGCGAAAGCAAGGGCAAGAGCGATGGCGGTGAAGTCGCGGTAAACCTGTCGCTTGGCGGCTCGGGTGAGGTCGGCGGCAACGGCGGCAAGGTCAATGTCGAAAACAGCGGCATAATCCAGACCGACAAGGCCAATTCCCACGGCATCCTGGCGCAGTCGATCGGCGGCTCCGGTGGCGTCGGCGGCGCGTCCGGCACGTCATCCGCCGACTCGAAGATCGCCATCACGCTGAGCCTCGGCGGCGCCGGCGGCGCTGGCGGTACCAGCGACAAGGTTCACGTCCAGAA
>NZ_RZRP01001022.1:0-2009 GCF_003997795.1 Mesorhizobium sp. M7A.F.Ca.US.005.03.2.1
GGCATTCATGGACAATGCCGGCCAGGTCTGCACGGCCGGTTCGCGGCTGATCGTCGAGGACAAGATCGCGGACCAGCTGATCGAACGCGTCATCGCCCGCACCAAGGCGATCAAGGCAGGGCCGACCTGGGACGAGACGACGACCTTCGCGCCGATCATCAGCCGCAAGCAGCTCGAGCGCATCGACACGATGGTCCGCGCCAGCGTCAGCGAGGGCGCCTCGGTGGTCACCGGCGGCACGGTGCTCGAAGGCCGCAACGAAGGCTGTTTTTTCGCGCCGACGATCCTGGAAGACGTCGCCGACGACAACATCGGTTTCAAGGATGAGTTCTTCGGCCCGGTGCTGACGGTGCGCACCTTTGCCGACCTGGAGGAGGGTCTCGCCCTGGCGGCGCATCCGGTCTACGGGCTCGCCGCCAGCGTCCACACCACGGATTTGAAGAAGGCGCTCAAGGCGGCGGATTCGATCGAGGCCGGCATGGTCTGGATCAACCAGCACGGGCGCGGCCCGGAGTTCACCTACCCGGCCGGCGGCTACAAGGGCTCCGGCTTCGGCAAGGATATGGGTCGTGCCGGCATCGAGGCGTTCCTGCGCCAGAAGGCCATCTGGGCCAATTACGCCTGAGCGAGCGCAAGCACATGCAATTCGACTACATCATTGTCGGTGGCGGTTCGGCTGGAGCCGTGCTTGCCAGCCGTCTTTCGGAGAACGGCACCAGGCAGGTGGCGCTTTTCGAGGCAGGGCCCGACACGCCGCCGGACGATGTTCCTGAGGTGATCGCCGACAGCTATCCCGGCCTCTCCTATTTCGACCCGAAATACCACTGGACGGAACTGCGTGTCTTCAACCGCTCGCCAAAGCAGAACGCGCAGTTGGTCAAGACGGCCAAGCTCGAACAGGCCAAGGTGATGGGCGGCGGCTCCAGCATCAACGGCCAGTTCGCCGTGCGCGGCCTGCCACACGACTATGACGAATGGGAAGGTCTCGGCCTGCCCGGCTGGGGATGGGACGGCATGCTGCCCTATCTCAAGAAGCTTGAGCGCGACCTTGATTTCGATGGCGAGCTTCACAACAAGACCGGCCGGATTCCGATCCGCCGTGTCTTTCCAAAGGATTGGGCCGGCTTCACCAAATCAGTGCTCAAGCAGACGGAAAGCGAATATCCCTACCGGCCGGACTACAATGGCAGTTTCGAGGACGGCTCGTTTCCGCTGCCGCTGTCGAACGAGAACGACCGACGCGTGTCGACAGCGATCGGCTATCTCGACGCCGAGGTGCGGGCCCGCAAGAACCTGCACATCTTTGCCAATGCCTTCGTTGAAGGCCTGGTGATCGACGGAACGCGCATCACAGGCGCCAGGGTCACGACCACCGGCCAGACCAAGATCTACAACGCCAACGAGACGATCGTTTCAGCCGGCGCTCTGCATTCGCCGGCCATCCTGCTTCGTGCCGGCATCGGGCCGGCGGCGCAGCTGAAGCGGCTGGGCATCGAGGTGGTCGCCGATCGCCCCGGTGTCGGCGAGAACCTGACCGATCATCCGCATATAGCCGTCGGTGCGCATTTCAAGAAATCTGCGCGGCTCAAGCCCGGTCAGCGGCGCCACATCTTTCTGGGTGTCAGATACTCCTCGAACCATGCCGGCTGCCATCCGGGCGACATGCTGCTGATGCCGGTCAACCGTGCCGGCTGGCATCCGCTCGGCAAGGCGATGGGCGCGCTCAATGTCTGCGTCAACAAATCCTATTCGCGCGGCACCGTTATGTTGAAGTCCGCTGTGCAGACCGATGAACCGATCGTCGATCTGAACTTTGCCTCCGACGGCCGCGACCTGATGCGCCTGGTCGATGGCTTCAGGCGCATCTGCAAGATCATGCAGTCGCCCGATGTCCAGCAGCACGTCAACACCTGGTTCCTGGCCGGCTACAGTGACGAGGCGCGCGCGCTCAGCGTCCGCAAGCCATCGAACTGGGTCAAGACCGCGACCGCGGCCTACCTCTTCGACTA
>NZ_RZRP01001023.1:0-1998 GCF_003997795.1 Mesorhizobium sp. M7A.F.Ca.US.005.03.2.1
ATAATAAATAAGAGTGATTTAATTATTGACACGGGCTTCGGCCTGGTGTCTGTTAAGGCAGCGTCCACGCTGGGAGAATTTCGTTGGATGCGCTGCAGGTGCCGGTTGGCCGGCATCGGAATGGTTCCACTGGGAGGAAAATCGTGACCAATACAAAATTGTTGAAATCGACCGTGTTTGCCGCCGCGGCTCTGGGGCTGATGGCGTTTGCCTCGTCCGCATCCGCGGCCGGTGTCGGCGCCTGCCTGATCACCAAGACCGACACCAATCCCTTCTTCGTCAAGATGAAGGAAGGCGCGACCGCGAAGGCCAAGGAACTCGGCGTCGACCTCAAGACCTATGCCGGCAAGATCGACGGCGACAGCGAGAGCCAGGTCGCGGCGATCGAAAGCTGCATCGCCGATGGCGCCAAGGGTATCCTGATCACCGCATCCGACACCAAGGGCATCGTGCCGACCGTGAAGAAAGCGCGTGATGCCGGCCTGCTGGTGATCGCGCTCGACACGCCGCTCGATCCGATCGACGCCGCCGATGCGACCTTCGCGACGGACAATCTCGAAGCAGGCAAGCTGATCGGGGCCTGGGCCGCCGCCACGCTCGGCGACAAGGCCAAGGACGCCAAGATCGGCTTCCTTGACCTGACGCCTTCGCAGCCGACTGTCGACGTGCTGCGCGACCAGGGCTTCATGATGGGCTACGGCATCGATGTAAAAGATCCCAACAAGATCGGCGACGAGACCGATCCGCGCATCGTCGGCCATGACGTCACCAACGGCAACGAAGAGGGCGGCCGCAAGGCGATGGAGAACCTCCTGCAGAAGGACAACACCATCAACGTCATCCACACCATCAACGAGCCCGCCGCTGTCGGCGCCTACCAGGCGCTCAAGGCTGTCGGCCTCGAAAGCCAGGTGCTGATCGTTTCCGTCGACGGCGGCTGCCCCGGCGTGAAGTCGGTGGCCGAAGGTGTCATCGGCGCCACTTCGCAGCAATACCCGCTGCAGATGGCTGCACTCGGCATCGAGGCGATCGCCGCTTTTGCCAAGGACGGAACCAAGCCGAAGCCGACCGAAGGCAAGAACTTCTTCGACACCGGCGTCAACCTGGTGACCGACAAGCCGGCCACCGGCGTCAAGTCCATCGACACCAAGGAAGGCCTCGCCAAGTGCTGGGGCTGATGCCGTTCTGACCGGCATCCAAGGAACCTGAGCGGTCGGGGCTTGATCCCCGGCTGCTTCGGGTGGACGATGGCTCGCGTGACCGCGAACAATCCCGGCAGCAGACCGGAAAGGCGTGGACTGGCGTCGGCGTTTGGCTGAAGCCTACGGGGAGAAAACATGGCTCAAGCTCAGGAATTCGAGAAGGTTCTCTCGAGCAGCGACACCAGCGTTGCTGCTTTTGACGAGCACAAATCGGCCGTCAAGCGTATCCAGCATTTCTTGCATTCGACGCCGGCCGCGGTGCCGCTGATCGTCCTGGTTCTGGCGATCATCGTCTTCGGCATCACCATCGGTGGGCGTTTCTTTTCGTCCTACACGCTGACGCTTATCCTGCAGCAGATCGCCATCATCGGCATTCTGGGGGCTGCGCAGACATTGGTCATCCTGACCGCAGGCATCGACCTGTCGATTGGTGTGATCATGGTGATTTCAGCGGTGATCATGGGCAATTGCGCGGTCTCCTACGGCATGCCGAGCGCGCTCGCAGTGGCGATCGGGCTTGCCGCCGGCGCCGCCTGCGGGCTGCTCAACGGGGTGCTTGTCGCCTACATGAAGCTACCACCCTTCATCGTGACGCTTGGCACCTGGAACATCGTCATGGCCACGAACTTCATCTATTCGGCCAACGAGACGATCCGCGACACCGACGTCGATACCCAGGCGCCGCTGCTGCATCTCTTTGCCATCAGTTTCAAGGTCGGCACTGCGGTGCTGACGCTCGGCGTCATTGCCACGGTCCTGCTCGTGATGATCCTCTGGTACGTGCTCAATCACACGG
>NZ_RZRP01001024.1:0-1996 GCF_003997795.1 Mesorhizobium sp. M7A.F.Ca.US.005.03.2.1
ATCATCGACATCGTGATGACAGGCACGATGAGATCGAAGGAAGCAAGCTCCGGACCGGCGAACATCGCCGTGCCCTCACCCAGCGTGACGTCGAAGCCGTTTCGCTCAAGCAAGGTGCGAACGATCTTCGCGCTCTGCTCCGGCGTATGGCCCTCCCAGCCGCCCCAGGCGATCAAGGCCTTCTTTGGCACTGTGTACCTCCCTGGAAAACTCGGCCCTGATCGATCCGGCGTCAGCGCCAGCCCAGCGCTGGAGCGACATGGGTCAGGATCGCCTCGATGACATGCGCATTGTAGTCGACGCCGAGCTGGTTCGGAACGGTGAGCAGCAGCGTATCGGCTTCGGCGATCGCCTCGTCCTGCGCCAATTCCTTGATCAGCACATCCGGCTCGGCCGCGTAGCTGCGCCCGAAGATCGCTTTGGTGTTCTCCTCGATGAAGCCGATCTGGTCGCGGCTCTCATTGCCGCGGCCGAAATAAGCACGGTCGCGATCGTCGACCAGCGCGAAGATGCTGCGGCTGACCGAGACGCGCGGCTCGCGCTTGTGGCCGGCTGCCTTCCAGGCCTCGCGATAGATGCGGACCTGCTCGGCCTGCTGGATGTGGAACGGCTTGCCGCTCTCGTCGAATTTGAGCGTCGAGCTCTGCAGGTTCATGCCGAGCTTGGCTGCCCATTCCGACGTGGCGTTGGTAGCCGCACCCCACCAGATCCGCTCGCGCAGACCCTCCGAATGCGGCTCGAGGCGCAAGAGGCCGGGCGGATTGGGGAACATCGGCCGCGGATTGGGTTGGGCGAACCCCTCGCCCCGCAGCGTCTCGAGGAAGACCTCGGCATGATGCCGCGCCATGTCGGCGTCGCTTTTGCCTTCCGGCGGCGCGTAACCGAAATGGCGCCAGCCATCGATCACCTGCTCGGGCGAGCCACGGCTGATGCCGAGCTGCAGGCGCCCGCCGGCGATGATGTCGGCAGCACCGGCATCCTCGGCCATGTAGAGCGGATTCTCGTAGCGCATGTCGATGACCGCGGTGCCGATCTCGATACGGCTGGTCCTGGCGCCGACCGCCGCCAGCAGCGGGAACGGCGACGCGAGCTGGCGGGCGAAGTGATGCACGCGAAAATACGCGCCGTCCGCGCCCAGCTGCTCGGCGGCGACAGCCAGCTCTATGGATTGCAAAAGCGCGTCCGAAGCCGAGCGCACTTGCGATTGCGACGAGGGCGTCCAGTGCCCGAACGACAGGAAACCGATTTTCTTCATAGTCATGCGATATAAGGATGCGCGTCAGGCTTCAATGCAAAAGAGATTTTTTGGCGCCCGGATCAAGGCTCATGCATCGCTATTCTCGAAGGCGCCAATGCCTTGTGCGATCAGGTTGGTCGCCATCACCAGCGAGACGATTGCCCCAGAATTGAAGACGACGACCCACCATTTTCCGCCGGTCAGGAAGCCATAGCCGTCGGCGACGGCCAGTCCCCAGTCGGCCGATGGCGGCTGGATGCCGAGGCCGAGAAAGCTCAGCGTCGCGATCGAGAAGAACGCGTAGCCCAGCCTTGTGACGAGCTCGATGAGGATCGTTTCCCTGATGTTGGGCAGTATCTCCAGGAACATGATGGCGAGCGCGCCCTCGCCGCCGAGGCGCGCGGCGCTGACATAGTCGCGCTGCTTCTGCTCACGCACGGCGGCGCGAACGGTGCGCGCCACCAGCGGCGCGTAGGCGATGCCGATCACCAGGATGACGGTCAGGTTCGACGGGCCGATCGCCACCAGCGTCATGGTGACGAGAACGATGAACGGAAACGCCATCAGCGTATCGAGCAGCCGCGCGCCGATGGCATCAGTGAGGCCCTCGAAATAGCCGAGCACCAGGCCGATGATGCTGCCGGCGGCAACCCCGGCCAGCGTCGCCAGCGGCGCAACCAGCAGGATGTCGCGCGAACCGACGATGATGCGGGACAGCACATCGCGGCCGAGCTGATCGGTCCCGAACCAGTGCAGCGC
>NZ_RZRP01001025.1:0-1991 GCF_003997795.1 Mesorhizobium sp. M7A.F.Ca.US.005.03.2.1
AGCGAATTGACCAGCGGCTTGCCCCATTCGCTCTTGGCGGCGAAATCGAAGTCGATGTGCAGCGGCTGCGGGTTCAGCGTCATCACCGAAAACAGCATGTTGTCGCTTTCGGTAACGGTCTTGCGCAGCGTGTGCTGGAAGACATGGCCGACGACGAACTCTTCGAGATAAAGTCCGGCCATTTCTTTCTCCTCAGGTGCTTGACGGTTGATAGGCGCTGCAAATCAGCCTCGCAAGCCAGTTAATGAACATGGTGAACGGTTCGTAAACCAATTCTGCCTACGGTCGTCAGTGGGGTCGGAACCTTCCGGCAAGGGGCGTAAGCAGGCGGGCATGGTTGTTGTTTCGCATTTCCTGAAATGGATCTACACGGCCAAGGTGTCGGAGCGCGCCGCGGCGGCGAGCGCTCTGGCCCGAGCCTACATCAATTCCGAATTGCCCTTCGAGGACCGCTGCGCCGCAGAGGCGGCGCTGACACTGTTGCTCGACGATGCCTCGTCAAAGGTGCGGCTGGCGATGGCCGAGGCGCTGTCGATGAGCCAACACGCGCCAATGCAGATCATCAGCGTGCTGGCCTCCGACCAGCCGGAAGTCGCCGGCGTGGTGCTGGCGCGCTCGCCGCTGCTCACCGACGCCGACCTGATCAACCGCGTGGCTTCGAGTCCGAAGGCGACGCAAAAACTGATCGCAGACCGGCCGCTCGTCTCGATGGCGCTGTCAGCGGCCATCGCCGAGATCGGCGAGGCGGACGCCTGCGCCGTGCTGCTCGCCAACAGCGGCGCCGACATCGCCTCGCTCAGCTTCCGCCGCATGGCCGAACGGCATGGGCACCTGCCGCTGGTGCGCGAGGCGCTGATATCGGATGTCAGGCTGCCGGCCGACTGCCGGCATATGCTGCTCGTCAAGCTTGGCGAAATGCTGAAAACGTCGCCACTGGTGATGGCGATGATGGGCGCGGCGCGAGCCGACCGCGTCATGCGCGACGCCTGCGTCAAGGCTTCGGTGACGCTGATCGAAGGCACGCGCACGGAAGAACATGCGGCCCTGATCGAGCATCTCAGGCTGCGTGGCGACCTCACCGCGAGCTTCCTCATCCGCACCATCGCGCATGGCAAGGTCGATTTCTTCGGCTCGGCACTGGTTGCGCTCAGCCAGCAGTCCGAACAACGTGTGAGGGCGCTGCTGGCCGGCGGGCACGACGTGGCCTTGCAGGCATTGTTCCGCAGCGCCGGGCTCGCCGGCGCCACGCACGCCATCATCCTGCGTGCGCTGAAGATCTGGCGCGAGGTCGCCAACGGCAAGCGCGTCGCCGGTGTGCAGGAGGTAAGCTGGCTGATGCTCAAGGAAGTGGGCGGTCAATCCGCCGAGGGTGATCTCGCCGCCTTGGTCAAGTCGATCCATCTCGACGCGCTGCGCGAAAACGCACGCGGCCACGCGCTGGCGATAGCGGCCGCCTAGCCTTTATCCCTGGCGAAAAAATCCGGAAAATCCTCCATCGCGGCGGCGATGATGCGCAGCGATGCCGCGATCTGCAGCAATTCCCCGGTACCGTTTCGCTGGGCAATACCAGCCGCATATTGCCGGGCGACGGTGACGGTGGATGTCTGCGGATCGCCGGGGGCGCGGAAGAGCAGTTCGCGCGCCAGCCCTCTCAGGAAGTTGGCGATCGAAAGCGCGGTCTCGGATGGGATGGCATGGCTTTGGCTCGCATCGCGCAGCCGAAGGACCTCCAGGCCGACGGTGACGGCGGCGACGCCGCCGCCCAGAACCGCATCGCCTTTCTGACCGGCATTCTGCACCAGCGGCATCAATTGGTTGATGCGGTCGTAGGCGAGGCTCTCGAAGGCCGACCGCCTCGGCACCCGCTCATGCAGGCAAAGCCGCGCCAGATCCTCACGCATGGCGCGCACGATGCGGTTGGCCGCGAGCCATGGATCGGCCGGCAGCACGACGATGAAGACACCGATCGCCAGCAGGATGCCGACCAGGAT
>NZ_RZRP01001026.1:0-1984 GCF_003997795.1 Mesorhizobium sp. M7A.F.Ca.US.005.03.2.1
CTTTATAGGACAATGGCCCCTCCGACAGCGATCAAACAGACATCCGAAATGCCAGCAGCAGGGCGCATAAGGACGAGACGAGGGCAGCGGTGGCAAAAAACACGCCCTGCCAATCTGGCGGTGGCTCGGATATCAACTTGTCGGGGGGCGGCTGATTGTCATTCATGAAAGCAATTTGCGACGCCAAGTGTAGTTCCCCCTGATCCTTCAGGTTGTCGGCGGAAATGCTCGTCGCCTACCGAAGACCAAAAAAACTCAAAATCGCCAAGACGACGACCACCGCACCAACGAGCCAAATGAGATTGTTCATGATCTCTCTCCTGTTGCTTTCGAAAGTTCGCGCCTGGCAGCCCCGACTGTTCGGGACGCTTCTTCTTCGAGTTTTACAAGCTTCTCCCTGATCTCGTCCGGCTCGGCATGCTCCAATCCGACAACGTCGTTCCTGGTTTCGTTCAGTGAAACGATGATCTCGTCGAGTTTTGCGTGAATGGCGGCGGTATCGCGATAGCCTTGTAAAAGGACAACACCGGTGATCACGATGGCGGCAACCGACAGGGCATAGGTGACCGCATTTGTCAGTCCAAAAGGCACCAGGGCGGTGCACAAAACCATTGCCACGAGCATGACATAGAAGCCTGGCGGCCGAGATAGGAAGTCGGAGGCTGCGAAAAGGAACCGATTCATATGCTGGCCAAGGTCATCAAGGCGACCAGTGCGGTAATCGCCACACAAACAGGCACCGCCGCCAGCAGGCCTGCCTCTAAGATCCGACTCTCCTTGTCGCGCAACATCAGGTCACCTACTGCAGGTTAAAGATACAGGCGTTCGGCGTCGGAAGGGACGTTGCTGCGCCGATCCACCACATGCCAGCTTAGAACGAGTGCCATCACGAGAAAGGGAACAGCCGCGAATAACCAGCGTGCTTGGTCCACACTTTATCCATCTGCATTCTTCCAAATTCGAGAGACAACAGCCGCGGAAGCCAAGCGTTCCAGCCGCTGCCGCTGACAGGACCAATGCGGTTTCCAGAACCAGACTTAGGTCCCAAGGGGACTAGACCTAAGTACCTAGGGCGGAACGTTTAGGGCGGCTCCATGTTCAACTTGCCGGGCGGCGCGGGACGATGATCGTGTTGCGCCCGTCCCTACAGGAGTGCAGATATGAACATGCTTCTAAAGAACACCGCAGCAGCGATGTTGCTATTGGCTGGGATCGGCTCAGCCGCCGCGGACGACATCATCATCCAGCCGGAACAGGACACCGTCATCCGCGAATATGTGAAGAAGCAGCCCCTGGCGTCGGTCAAGCTCCCCGGCGTGGAACTGAATGTCGGGACAGCCCTGCCGGAAACGGTTGAGATCCATGAGGTCCCCAACGTCAAATATCGCTACGTTGTGGTCGACAACCGCACGGTGCTGGTGGACCCGGGCACCCGAAAAATCATCAAGGTTTACGACTGAACGAACCATCCAACCCCGCCGCCATCGCCTGGCGGCGGGGTCGAAGCTTACAAATCTCCACAATCCGGTGACGAGCCTTGAAGTCGCGACATCGCAACCTTCCAAAGGTCCGGGCTTTATGGATGATGGTCGCGGCCAGGCAGAGTTTTCCGCTCAACAAGCCAGTCCAGGAGCTCAAGGACTTTCAGGGCAAGATCTGTGCACGAGTAATACGCTTTATGGCGCTCCTGCCTCCGGGTGACCAGACCAGATTCTCGCATCATGCCGAGATGCTGGGAGAGTGCTGAGTTGCTAAGCCCCAGTCGCGGCGCCAGATCAGAAACGGATATTTCTCCGTCAGCAAGAATCATTAGAGCGAGAAGGCGCTTTTCATTAGCCATGGCAGCGAGCAGCTCGGCGGATGGCGCATGAATGCTGGGCTTTTCGGGATTCATGATGTTGCCCTCGCTCACGCGTCTTGCGCCGGCCGAAATGTAAAGAAGCGGCCTCCCTTCACGGCAGCGGCGGGCGCCCCAGTAAGGATG
>NZ_RZRP01001027.1:0-1982 GCF_003997795.1 Mesorhizobium sp. M7A.F.Ca.US.005.03.2.1
AAGGCGCCATGGGCCGCAAATATGCGCTGCTTCAGGGCGAGCACTCGTCCGTGGCCGCAGCCATCGAAGAGCACTACAAGCCGCAAGGTCCGTCCGATTATGTACCGGGCGATCCGGTTTCGATCACAGTGGCGCTTGCCGATAAGCTCGACATGCTGGTCGGTTTCTGGGCAATCGACGAAAAGCCGACTGGGTCGAAGGATCCCTATGCGCTGCGTAGAGCGGCGCTGGGTGTGGTTAGAATATTGGTCGAGAATGATATTCGACTGGCGCTGGCAGCCATCGTCGGGAAAGCGTCTGACCTTCTGTCCTTCTTCCACGACCGCCTGAAAGTCTACCTCCGCGATCAGGGCGCCCGGCACGATCTCATCGATGCCGTCATCACGCCGCAGTCCGACGACCTCTTGCAGATCGTGCGCCGCGTCGAGGCGCTCGGCTCCTTCCTCGACACCGAGGACGGCAAGAACCTGCTCGCCGGCACCAAGCGCGCGGCCAACATTCTGGCTGCCGAGGAGAAAAAGAAAACGGCGGTCGCCGAAACCGTTGAGCCGGCGCTGTTTCGCGCGGATACCGAGAAATCGCTGTTTGCGGCGGTGAACCAGGCTGAGAAGCAAGCCGGCGAAGCGATTCAAAACGATGATTTTTCCGGCGCCTTGCTGGCGCTTAGCGTGTTGCGCGAGCCGGTTGATTCATTCTTTGAGCATGTTCTTGTAAACGATGAGGATCAGGCGGTGCGTGCCAACCGCCTGGCGCTGCTCGCCCGCATCCGCACGGCCACCGGTCAGGTCGCGGATTTCTCCAGGATCGCAGGTTAAGGCGAAGAAAATATTCTCTGCTACCGGCCGTTCGAGCCGGCTTACAGTCATATGGCGATGATCTCTCCGTGGCAAAAGGGACATGTTCCCCAACCCCACGGAGACTTCCATGAATTCCGATCACGAAATCGAAGTGACAGAAGAAACTCCCGCCGAGGCGCTTGAATCCGCTTCCGAAACTATTCTCGATCATGCCGCCGCCGCAGCGATCGAAGCCGCTGACCTGTCTGATGACGACGAAGACGGCGACGATGAAGAAGGCGAAGAGTCCACCGAAGCTGCCACGCTCTCGGATGACGACGAAGATGAAGACGAGGACGAAGACGACGCCGAGGACAGCGTGAAGGCTGAAGGCGACGAGTCCGAAGAAGAAGACGACGACGACAAGGAAGAAGCGGCCTGATCTTTTCAGCCGCCGAGTCTATCGATGGCAAGGCGGCGCCGAGGCGCCGCCTTTTCCTATCAGCCGTCCCCGAAGCCGACTGTCAGCCGCCCCGGCGACGGCCCGTCAGTTCTCGAGAATGCTGACGCGCACGCTGTTTTCGTAGACGTCGACCTGGATCAGCGGTTCGCCATTGACGATGGCGCGCTTGGTCGAGGAACTCATCGCGCCGCCGCGTTCCAGCATGCGCTGCAGGTCGGCGCGCTGGTCGTTGGTCCTGAACCAGCCATCAGCCTCGTCGTCGCTGTCACGGCGGTGGAATTTGTGCCAGTTGGCGCGGTCCTGCCGCACCATCTGCGCGGCATTGTCCAGCGCATAGCCGTCACTCGCCTGATGGTCGCGATCGGAAATGCGCGCGACATAGGATCCCAGCATGTCGTCGGCATGAGCCGCGACGACGCCAAGCAGTGACGCCAGCAATAGGCCTGCTCCGGTCACGATTCCAGATTTTCTCATGCTTTCCCCCTTTACCCCTTAGCGATGAAATCCCGTCTGCCAGAACCGCCTGACGAAATACAGGCGATGGCGTCTGGCGGCTGAAATAAGCCGAAACCGAGTTTGTTTGGCAATCGTGCGCCGGGCGCCAGATCGCCGTCAAGTCACGCCTTCGATGTCGGCTGTCTTTGAGGCGGGGCTACTTGGTGTAGCCGTTGGGAGGCATGCGCTGCCCTGCTGCCGGGGCCGGAGCGCTCGGCGGGGCGGGTTGGTTCTCGGCGTTTCCTGAG
>NZ_RZRP01001028.1:0-1982 GCF_003997795.1 Mesorhizobium sp. M7A.F.Ca.US.005.03.2.1
ATCCGGCGGTGATGCCCTGGCTGATCGAGAAGATGCGCGAACCGGAGCTTGTCTTTGCAGCGGGGCTGGCAATGCGCGATCTGTTCGAGGTGGATTTCAACGATACCGGCCTGTTTGCGATAGACCCGGCCGATTTGGGGAAGGCGTTTGAATATCTGAACGACAGCCCGTTGCCTGTCGCCGATCGCGTTGCTGCTTGGTGGGACGAGGGACGGGGCGGGCGCGGCCGCACGCCTTTCCATTCGATGCGCCGGTTGCGGCTCGACGCGTTGCGCGCGGCCATCGCGGCAACCGATACGCCGCTGGCCGACTGGCGAAGGACGCGCCGGTTTCCGGCATGGCTGTAATCTATCGGCGGTTCGCCCGCGCCACGACGGCGGCGGCGCGCAATCCGTTCTCGGATGCGACTTCGCACATGGCAATCGATCCCGGCGCATAATTCTGGACAAGACTGTCGGCGGCCAGCATCAGCGCCAGCGCGCCGCTGGCCGCGCCGGTGTCGCCGACCGTCATCGCCGGATAGGCCGTCGCCATCAGGGTGCGGTGCGTGCGATAGAAGCGCGGTCGGGCAATCAGCATCTCCCAGCCATGATAGCGCTCGCCATTGCCGTTCGAGACGACGAAATCGATGTCGGGTTCCGATGGTCCCGATCCCGAAACGGCGTCGCGCAGCGCGCCGAGCATGGCGCGGCCCTGGCTGTAGCGCTCGGAAAGGATGCTGTCAGTCTCCTGGGCCATGCCGATGCCATGGATGGCGGCCACGACAGGCCCGCGGCCGGGTTCCCGGAGCAGCCGCACGAAGACCGCCGCCTCGCTAGGAATCACTCCTTGGGCGTTGTCCGCGCCCTGTAAACGCCCGGTCCGGCTGAGCCGGCCGAGGTCGGTGTGGTTGACGAGGCTGTCGACGCCACCGAGCAGCACCTGTGCGGCGCCTTGATCCTCCATCAGTGCAATCGCCCGTTCTATCAGTCCCACACTTGCCGCCGCGCCGCCGTCGACGACGCACGAGGCGCGGTGGAACCTCAGGCCTGTTGCGTCGACAACCGCGGCCAGGAAATCGCGCGCCGGGATATCAACGAAAGCCGGATGGTTGCGAAAGCTCTCTGGCGTCGTGATGAGCAGCGCGGTGGCCGCCGCGACCCCCGGTTCGCCCGTGCCGAGCGCTTCGTTGATAGCTCGGGCGGCCATGTTGACCAGCCATTCGCCTTCGTTGCGGCGCAGGTGCCAATGAGTGGGTATGCGCGCGACTACCTGTGGCACTCCGAACGGTTCGGCGAGCGTGATTTCCTCGAAGGCCGAAAGGCTTGCCCGAATGGCCGCGATCGTTTGCCGCGCATTCAGCCCGGCGGGCGTGACGGCGCCGCCACCGGCGACGTAGAGCGGCCACTTCATGGCTGCCACACGGCGCGGTCGACGGTGCCGTCACCGCCACGCGGGCTGAGATAGATCTTTCGCTTGCGCCGGGCCATGAGAAAGGCGGGCGTGACATGGCCGAAGACGATCTCCCGCAGCGCCGGCGTGTTCCGTTTTGTCATGTGTGAAAAGCGCGCTTTCAGTGTGACGCGCCACAGATCCGGCTCGACAATCACCGTGTCCGCGGCAAACGGACGTTCCTCGACCCGGTCGTCATAGATCAGCCGCACAGGCGCAACGATGCGCGGCAGGCGGAAGGCCCAGCGGCCGTTCGGTGTCATGCCGATGATCGTGACAGTCTCACCGCCATGGATTGCCGGCAGGTGCTGGTCCGCCGGGGCGCACAGATTGTAGCGCGGATCGAAATCCCCGGGAGGCAGGGGCCACTGCGTGTCGATCCAGGCTTGATCGTAGGTGCCGGCGAGCGGCAGTCTCGGGATCCAACCCCGCCCGAGCGGGCCGAAGCCGGCCGGTCTGGGTCGATCGGAGGGGCTGAGACAAGGTTCAGCGGGATAGGTGACATTCGGGGCTTGTGTGCGCACTGCCGGATCGGCGGAGGAGGCATGGTG
>NZ_RZRP01001029.1:0-1965 GCF_003997795.1 Mesorhizobium sp. M7A.F.Ca.US.005.03.2.1
AGCTTATGTCGAGCGCCCGGCCGCCCGCCGGCGTTCCCGGCACGGTCTCGGCAAAGCGAACGGGACGCTGATTGAGGCACTCGACCAGCAGCGCCGAGCAGGTGGCCGCGATTGCCTGCAGTCCGGCACCCGGCGCGGCCAATGCGGCCAGGAGATCGCCATGCCGCTTGCGCATCGTGGCATGGACGGCCGCGAAATCGGCTTCGTGGATGCGGGCATTGTCGATGTTCAGGCCGGCAAGCACCGCTTTGGTCAGATAATACATATCGCGCCGGAACAGGCGCTCGGCGTCCAGTTGGCGATCCTCGATGCCGACCGGGAAATAGGTGCCGAGGCCCTTCACCGTGGTGCCGTCCACCTTGATCGGGCGCTCATGCGGGACGAAAGCTTCGGCGATCGACAGTGCTTCGTCGACGGCACTCGCGGCATGGCTGAGCAGGCCTTCGATGCCCTTGCCTGGAAACGGTGGCAGATGGCTGGTTGCTTCGCGCAGGATGCTGGCATCGCCGCTGCCGTCATGGCGGCTCTGGCGGATGATTTCGCGGACTTCCCGCAGCCGGTCCTTCAGATTGACGCGGACATCTTCGGAGATTTGTCGGAGCATCGCGGATCGCCTTGAAATTTGCTGCGGATAGCCGACCGGGCAGCCGCCACTCTCTACATTGTTCCTATCGATAGGTAGATCAATAGGCGATACTAGACCAGCATGCAGAATCGGCGGCGGCGCCCTCGTCCGTCGCCGCAGGGGGAGAGACAGACTTGGGCAGACGACGACAGGGCGAAAGCGAAGACGGTCGAGGCGAGGCAACCGAGCAGGTCGCCAGCGAAAGCCGGACGGATCGCCTCAGGATTCGCGCCGCCTGGATGTATTTCGTCGAACAGATGACGCAGAACGAGATCGCCGACGTGCTCGGCGTCGGTCGCGTCACCATCGTGCGCATGCTGGCGGATGCCCGGGCGCGCAACGAAGTGAAGATCACCATCGAGAGCGAATTGTCGGAAATCGTGCGGCTTGAGCGCGCATTGGAGAAGACGTTCGGGCTGCAGCAGGCTCTGGTGGCGCCGCTTTCGGCAGCCGATGCCGATCCCATACCAGCGATCAGCGCCAAAACCGGCAGCTTCCTGTCGGACACGATGAAGTCCGGCATGCGGGTCGGTGTCGGCTGGGGGCAGACGCTGTTCTCGAGCCTGCCTTTCATCAGCGCCAAGTCGCTCACCGACTTCAAGGTGATTTCGCTGCTTGGCGGTGTCGGCGTTGTGCGCCGGGTCAACCCAGCCGAGTTCGCCTGGCGCTTCGCTCAGATATTCCAGGGCGACGGCTATCTGATGCCGACACCAGCCGTGGTCGACAGCGTCGAGACCAAGATCGCCCTGATCGAGCGCTGCGGCCTGCAGGAGATTTTCGAAATGGCCGACGTGCTCGATGCCGTTCTGCTGAGCGTCGGCGGGATCGCCTCGGCCACCACCTTCTCTCGTGGTGGCTTCCTCGAGGAGGCGGATCGGGAGGCCCTGCTTGCGCGTGGCGCCGTGGGTGACCTCCTGTTCCATTTCTTCGACCGCAACGGCGATCTGGTCGACCACCCCGTCAACAGCCACGTGATGTCGGTGGATGTCGACCGTCTGCGCAAGGCACCGATCCGCATCCTCACCTCCGGTGGCGAGGAGAAAACCGAAGCGCTGCTCGGCGCCATGACCCTCATCGCCCCAACCATCCTGATCACCGACGAGGAGAGCGCGCGGCGCATGCTGGAAGCGGTCAGCGGAAGCTGAAGCTGTCCATGATGTAGTCCGGCCAGGCCTGCTGTTCGTCGAAAACAGCGGCGAGATCCGGTGTGTCCGCCAGTATTCCGCTCAGCACCAGCGCGGTGGCGATGCCGGTGCTGTTTCCCCCCGATATGTCGTGTTCGACGCTGTCGCCGACGCAGACCACGGTGCCACGGTCCGGCTCGCCGGCCAGCGCCAGCG
>NZ_RZRP01000102.1:0-11645 GCF_003997795.1 Mesorhizobium sp. M7A.F.Ca.US.005.03.2.1
CAGGGCTGCCGCTGACGCCGATCAGCTCGAAGCGGCCGCGATCCTCGCTGTAATTCGGTCCCTGGGCCGGATAAAGCCCGACGAAACGCAGCGTATGGCCGGACAGTTCGACGGTCTCGCCGGCATGCATCGACAGGATCTTCTCGGTGCCGAAGCAAAGTGTGCCGACGATGCCGAGCGTGGTCAGGCCGAGGCCGAGGTGAGCGAAGGCTGTGCCGAAGACCGAGCGCGGCAAGCCGAGCAAGCGCCGGACCATGATCCCCGTTGCGACGGTCCGAAAGCCGGATTTGACGGCGAGATCGGTGAGCGCGCCAAGGATCAGCCAGACGGCAAGGCCTACGCCCAGGGCTGCGAACACCGAGGCTCCGTCGATGAACAGAGCGGTGACCAGCGTCGCCAGCAGCGCCGCTGCAAAGGCCACCATCAGGCGCTGCGCGACGGCGAAAACATCGCCGCGCTTCCAGGCCAGCAACGGCCCGAACGGAACCACGAGCAGCAGCGGCACCATCAGCGGCCCGAAGGTGAGATTGAAGAACGGCGCGCCGACCGAGATCTTGTCGGCTGAAAAGGCTTCGACAGCGAGCGGATAGAGTGTGCCGACAAGCACGGTCGCCGTCGCCGTGGTCAGGAACAGATTGTTGAGGACGAGTGCCCCTTCTCGGGAAATCGGGTGGAACAGGCCGCCGGTCGTCAACCGGGAAGCGCGCAGCGCAAACAGCGCCAGCGAGCCGCCGATAAACAGCGTCAGGATGCACAGGATAAACACGCCCCGGGTCGGATCGGTGGCAAAGGCGTGCACCGAGGTCAGCACGCCCGAACGCACGAGGAAGGTGCCGAGCAGCGACAGCGAAAAGGTCAGGATGGCGAGCAGCAGCGTCCAGATCTTCAGCGCCGAGCGCTTTTCCATGACAATGGCCGAATGGAGCAGCGCGGTGCCCGCCAGCCACGGCATGAAAGACGCGTTCTCGACTGGATCCCAGAACCAGAAACCGCCCCAGCCAAGTTCATAGTAGGCCCAGTACGATCCCATGGCGATGCCGCCGGTCAGGAACATCCAGGCGACCAGCGTCCACGGCCGCACCCAGCGCGCCCAGGACGCGTCGATGCGGCCTTCGATGAGAGCGGCGACCGAGAAGGAAAAACAGATCGAGAAGCCGACATAGCCGAGATAGAGGAACGGCGGGTGGATGGCGAGGCCGAGATCCTGCAGGATCGGGTTGAGATCGCGGCCTTCGATCGGCGCCGGATTGAGCCGGATGAACGGATTGGACGTGGCCAGAATGAACAGGAAGAAGGCGGCGCCGATGGCGCCTTGCACCGCAAGCACATTGGCGCGCAGCGTCGCCGGCAGGTTGGAGCCGAAAGCGGCGACGAGTGCGCCGAAGAAGGTCAGGATCAACACCCAAAGCAGCATCGAGCCTTCATGATTGCCCCAGGTTCCGGTGATCTTGTAGATCAACGGCTGCAAGGAATGCGAGTTTTCCCACACGCTTGCCACCGAGAAATCGGAGCTCGCATAGGCACTCGCCAGCGCTGCGAAAGACAGCGCCGTCAAGGCGAAGCCGGTCACCGCGACCGGACCGCCGACGGCCATCAGGCGCTGGTTGTTCAAGCGTGCGCCAAACAGCGGCACGAGCGTCTGCACCAGCGAAAGCGCAAACGCCAGGACGAGGGCGAAATGTCCGGTTTCAACCATGCCCGTGATCCACTGTCGCTCTCCTGCCGGAGCTATTCACTCTTGCTCTCCTGCCACACGCCCTTGGCCTTGAGGCCGTCCGCAACCTCCTTGGGCATATAGCGCTCATCATGCTTGGCCAGCACGCTATCGGCAACAAAAACCCCGTCCGGGCCGAAACTACCCTCGGTGATGACGCCCTGCTCTTCGCGGAAAAGGTCGGGCAGGATGCCGGTATAGGTGACCTTGACCGATTTGTGCGTGTCGGTGACCGAAAAGCCGACCGTGGCCCCCTGCCCGCGCTGGATCGTGCCTTTTTCGACCAATCCACCCAACCGGATGCGCTGGCCAGGCTGGACGCTTGCCGTGGTGAGATCGGCCGGCATGTAGAAATAGGAGGCCTTCTGGCCAAGCGCGTAGAAAGTCAGCCCGGTCGCGGCACCCAGGAAGACCAGGCCGCCCGCGATCACCGACAATCGTTTCTGCTTGCGCGTCATGTCTTGTTCTACTCCGTCGCCGCAAGCCCAAGCGAAGCGGCAAAGGCGGTGAATTTCTTCGCCTGGTCACTGTCGGCCCCAAAGGCGGCAATGGCGCGACCGAGCGCCTCACGCGCCTGATCGGCCTTGCCAAGCACGACATAGGAACGAACGAGCCGCATCCATCCTTCCGGGTCGTTCGGATTTTGCCGCAGTTTGTCGTCAAGGCCGGCAACCATGGTGTTGATCATGGCTTCCCGATCCTGCGGCGACATCGAGGATGCGGCGTCGATATCGCCGGCATCGGGGCCGTTGGCGGCGCCGCCGGAAGCCACTTCGGGGTTGCCGGACTTGGCCAGCGCCTGCTCGACGGCACCGCGCCATGGCGAGTCCAGCGGCAATCTGCCCAGCATCGCCTGCCATGCCGTGGTCGCTTCCTTGGCGCGACCCTCCTGCGCCAACGCCATGGCCAGGTAGAAACTGGCCTTCGCATTGGCCGGATCGAGCTTCAGGGCTGCCTCGAAAGCATCCTGGGCATCGGCCGAGACAATGCCGCCTGCCGCGCCGGCGATCGCCTCTCCGAGACCTGCCTGGCGAACGGCGCTGTCGCCATCAAGCCGAATGGCGTTGCGATAGGCATCCGCCGCGTCGGAAAAGCGCTGCATGCGCAGATAGACCGGTGCAAGCACGTCCCAGCCCCTGCCATCGGTGGGATTGGCGGCCAGATGGGCTTCGGCCCGCGCCACCAGTTCGTCGACCGAACTGTCGGCGGGATTCTTGGCCAACCGCTCGCTGAGCGGTTGTGACGGCAGGTCGGGAGAGCCAAGCTTGACATAGAGCCCCCAACTGACCAGCGGCACCGCCAGCACGGCTACGGTTGCCACCAGCCTTGCGGTGGCCGGCGCTCGGCCCGCGTTTGCGCCGCCGGCGGTAACCGCATTGTCAAGGCGAAGGATGCGGCGAGCGATCTCGGCGCGGGCTTCGGCCGCTTCGGCCGGCTGGATCAAGCCACGCGCAGCGTCGCGGTCAAGCTCGGACAGTTGGTCGCGATAGACTTCGAGATCATGTTCGCCGCTCGACGACGCGCCCTTCGCGCTGGCGGCCAGCGGCAACAGCACCGCCAGGCTTGCACCCAGCGTGAGAATGGCGGCTATGACCCAGAACAGCATGGTTCTTCCAATAACGGCAGAGCTCTGCCGTGCCAACAGATGCATGCTGCGACGCTTTGACGACGCCAGCCGCCAATCGTCGGCAGACGGTCGTCAGGTCAGCGGCGTCCAGCTGCCATCGGCGTTGCGGCAAGCGGTTCCGCGCGCCGTGACTCCGGCGCCGCCGGAAAACACCGTCTGCGTGTACTGGCGGCAGTCCTGCGAACCGACGCGGTAGGGCTGGGCCGGAACCACCTCGCCGTAGCGCGAAGCCTGGGCGCCTTTCCACGTCACCTTCTGGCCGCTGGTCGTGTATTCCAGCGCTTTGTACTCAGCCTCGAGCGCGCTGCGCTTCTCGGTCTCGCTGAGGCCGTTGCCGATCGCCCCGCTGATGAGGCCGCCGCCCATCGCCGAAATGATCGTCGTGGTCACCTTGCCGCTGGAAGGAGGTGTCGAGGCCGGTGTCGCTGCCACGGTTGGACCCTTGCCGCTCAAGGTGGTGCAGCCGGAAACAGCCAGCAATGCGGAAACAAGCGCGACGCGAATCTTCATGCCAACAACCGGTTTTCTTGAGTTGGAGCCTGCCATGGATGCGCCGGGGGCCGCGTCATCGAGAAGTCGGCGTGGCCATAGTATTGATATTTGTCGGAAATTTGGCCGCTGGCCGCTGCGGGACCAATGGACATGCCGCCAACAACATCTCCCGCCCCTCTATGTCGATCGGCTCTGGTGAACATCACTGAAGGCTCCGCAATCGCACCACCGCCTTCAATCCGCCCATACCGGACCGTTCGAGCGCCAGAACGCCTCCATACTCGTTGACGAGGTCTGCGACAATGGCCAGGCCCAGACCTGTTCCGGGCTTTGTCTCGTCCAGACGCCGTCCGCGCTTCAGCGCCTCGCGCGCCTTGTCCTCGGGAATGCCCGGACCGTCATCCTCTATGCCGATCTCGAACAGGCCGGCCGGGTCGTCCTTGCCGGTCAAGGGCACGATCGAGACCTGCACCGCGCTCTTTGCCCATTTCATCGCGTTTTCAAGGAGATTGCCCAGCAGTTCCTCAAGGTCCTCACGCTCGCCGGCGAAGACGATCTCGGCCGCCGGCAGCGACAGCGATAGATTTGTCTGCGGATTGAGCTTCCGCAGAACCCGCACCATGCGCTGCACCAGCGGCGTCACCGGCGTGCGGTAGACGACGCTGTCGCGTTGTGCCGCGACGCGGGCGCGCTGGAGATAGTGTTCGACCTGCTTCTGCATGGAAGCCGCCTGTTCGGCGATCAACTGCCCCTTGGCGCCGCCGAGCGCGCGGCCCTCGTTGAGCAGTACCGCCAGCGGCGTCTTCAGCGAATGGGCGAGATTGCCGACCTGTGTTCGCGACCGCTCGACGATGCGCCTGTTGTTTTCGATCAGCGCATTGGTTTCGTTGGCAAGCGGTTCGATCTCGGCCGGGAAGCGGCCGTCGAGCCTCTGGGCGGTGCCTTCGCGCACCATGGCGAGCGCGTTTCTGACCCGGCGCAGCGGCTGCAGGCCGAGCAGGATTGCGATCGCGTTGATGGCGATCATGCCGACGCCGAACAGGCTGAGATAGGTCAGCAGGCGGCGCTGAAAGGTGGCGATTTCCTGTTCGAGTTCGCTCTGGTTGCCCATGACGCGGAAACGCGCGGCGCGGTTCTTGGCGTCGAGGACGAATTCGCTCTCGAACACTTCGAGCTGCTCGCCGTCGATGCCTTCGGCTGCGTAGCTGCGCTGGAAGCTCGCGTTGAACGGCACCTCGGCAACGCTCGGTGACGGGATCGTCGTGGTCATCGACGACGAATGGAGATCGCCATGCACGCCTTCCGAAGCGGGCTCAACCGACCAGTACCAGCCCGAATTCGGCTCCGAGAACCGGAGGTCGCCGAGATCTGGCGCGCCGGTCAGCGCACCGCTGTCGGAGATGCCGATCGAACCGATCAGGTTGAACAGATGCGCCGAAAGCAGGCTGTCGAAGCCGCGCTCGCTGGCCTGGCGGTATAGGGTGGTGATCAAGGTGAAGATGACAACGAGCGTCACGATCGCCCAGACCGTGGAAAAGGCGATGACGCGGAACGTCAGCGAACGCGGCCACAAACGCAGCGAAAGCGGCGTCCTTGCGGTTGGTTTGAGCGGTTCCGAGTTACGCCTCCGGCTCACGCATGCGGTAGCCCATGCCGCGCACGGTTTCGATCATGTCGATGCCCATCTTCTTGCGCAGCCGCCCGACAAACACCTCGATGGTGTTGGAATCGCGGTCGAAATCCTGATCGTAGAGATGCTCGACCAGTTCGGTCCGCGAGACGACCTCGCCCATATGGTGCATCAGATAGGCAAGCAGGCGGAATTCGTGCGACGTCAGCTTCAGCGGCACTCCGCCGACATCGGCCTTGGAGGCCTTGGTGTCGAGGCGCAGCGGTCCGCAGGTCAGCTCGGACGAGGCATGGCCGGCAGCGCGCCGGATCAGAGCCCGCAGCCTCGCCAGCACCTCCTCGATGTGGAACGGCTTGGTGACGTAGTCGTCGGCGCCGGCATCGATGCCGGAAACCTTGTCGCTCCAGCGGTCGCGCGCCGTCAGGATCAGCACCGGCATCTTGCGGCCGCCGCGTCGCCAGCGCTCGACCACGCTGATGCCGTCCATCTGCGGCAGGCCGATATCGAGCACGACCGCGTCATAGGGCTCGGTGTCGCCGAGGAAATGGCCTTCCTCGCCGTCGAAGGCGCGGTCGACGACATAGCCGGCATCGACCAGCGCATCCGATATCTGCCGATTGAGATCCTTGTCATCTTCGACGACCAGTACACGCATGCGGAGTTCGATACCTGTTGAAGAGCTTTGTCGGATGGAAGAGCTTTGTAGGATTGAAAACTGGGGCAGATATAGGCCGATTCCGGCGGCCTGGGAAACGTGGCCTAAGGTTGATTGGATCAGTTCAGCGGAACGACGATCTCGGAACGGCGCGGACGTTGTCCGTCCTTGCCCGGAACGAGCACGACGATGACACAGACAGGCTGACCGCCGCGCGTCGATTGCGAGGCCTTGGCCAGCGTTCCGCCATTCTGCTCGGCCACCTGTTGGCCGATGGCGTAGCAATCGGATGCCGCCAGTACGATCGGACTGGCCAGGTCGGGCGGCGCGATGACCGGCATCGCCATCGCCTGCGACGCAAACAGCCCGGCAGCACAAAGCGCCAGTGTCGCGGTTCGGAAGTGGGAGCGAAGCGTTTTCATGACCGGCGTTGTAACGCATCGGTGCTGAACGTGAAATGAACGGTGAACGCCGCTGAAAACATCCTCGCCACACCCCTGCAACGCGAGACAGTCAACCTGGGATTTCGCCGCCTCGAACAGGCGAAATCCCGCGAAAGTCCAGTCTAGACTCCGTTTTGACCATATTGAAAGCGCATCAGGCATTTTCCTGCGTCATCGCGCGAAAACGCAGCAGCCCGTGATGCACGAGCAGATCCTCGTCATGGCGGGCTTCGGCAAATTCCAGCGACAGTCGTGTCTGGCCGCGAGGGCCGATCACCAATGCTGCGTCGGCAAGGCGCGCCTGGATGGCGGCCATGATGGCTAGCGTTTCGGCATCCCCATGGGCTTTCGACCAGACATGCAGCGTAATCAACTGATCGTCGGTGTTCTCGATGCCCGTATCCCAGTCGAAAGCGGAGGTATGGCCGCAGGTCACGTACGGAAAAGCGGCGTTGTCGGCTGGCCGTTCGAGCAGTCCGGCGCCGCCCAGCAAGGCCGACAGCGATGGATCGCTTTTCAGCCTGAGAAACAGTGCCTGCTGTAAATCGCCTGGCGCGGTCATCGTCTTTTCCTCCGGTTCCTGCGCTGCCGACTGTTGCTTTTCGGAAGCTGTCCGCGTTCTGCGTGTTCTGACAGATATAGCCATTCGACGCGCAGAGGCGATGGCAATTCGTCATCGGAATGATGGATGCCGATGATCTCGAAAGGGCGGCTTTGCCAAGACCACCGTCGCGGGCACCACGCCGTGAACATGGACTCTCGATTCCTGGTCACATATTCTCGCTCCATACAGCGTCGCATGACGCAATGTTTCCTTGCCGTTTTTGATCCACGAAGCAATTTCGGAAGCTGATGATGCTCGATGCAGAAAAGACCAGGGCTGCGTCGCGGTTGTTGGTAGGCCACTGGGACAAGGGCACCCGTCTCGACGCCATACCCGAGGCGTTGCGCCCACAAACACGGCTCGAAGGTTACGCTATCCAGTCGCATGTCATGGATCGCTCGGCGGCTCCGCTTTTCGGCTGGAAGATTGCCGCGACCAGTCTGGCGGGACAAAGGCACATCAACGTCGACGGCCCCATGGCCGGACGTCTCCTGGCCGAGAAAGCGGTGGAGATCGGCGGGACCGTTTCCCTGGCGACGAGCAAGATGCGCGTGGCCGAGATCGAGTTCGCTTTCCGTTTCGGCCGCGAGCTGCCGCCTCGTGCGGCACCCTATGAAATCGCCGAGGCGATGGAAGCCGTAGCGAGCTTGCACCCGGCGATCGAAATCCCGGACTCACGGTATGACGATTTCTGCGCCGTCGGGGCGCCGCAGCTCATTGCGGACAATGCCTGCGCCAACCTGTTTGTCATCGGCGAGGCGGCGGAAGACGACTGGCACGACGTGGATCTTGCAAAGCACCCCGTGATCGCGTCCGTTTCCGGAAGGTCGCAACATAGCGGATCGGGAGCAGCCGTATTGGGCGATCCTCGCATCGCGCTTACCTGGATCGTCAATGAACTGTCGGGCTTGGGCATAGCGCTCCAGCCGGGACAGGTGGTGATTACCGGCACCTGCGTGACACCGATAAGCGTCGAGGCAGGCGACGAAGTCATCGGCGATCTAGGCAGGTTTGGCCGCGTCTCGGTGAGGTTTGTCTAGGCTCCGCGCTGCCTGGCCACGAAACTGCGCACCGCCAGCACCAGCACGGTGATGATGATCAGGATCACCGACAATGCCGCGATCGCCGGGTCGATGTTGTCGCGCAAGCCCATCCACATGAGCCGCGGCAGCGTGATGGCGTTGACAGAGGTGATGAACAAAGTGACGCCGATTTCTTCCCAGGACAGCACGAAGGAGAGAAGTGCGGCGGTGACGATGCCGAATTTGATGTTGGGCATGATGATGCGGGTGGCGCGTTCCCAGACAGTTGCACCTAGGCCGCGCGCGGCGAGGTCTATGCGGCGGTCGAGCTGGCTGAGCGAGACCAGCATCAGCACGGTGGCGAAAGGGACCGTCATCACCGAATGGGCCATGGCAACGCCCAGCCAGGTGTCATAGCCGAAGAACGCGCTGAAGCCCGAGATCGAGGTGAGCAGGAAGTAGAGCGTGATCGCCGAGACCACGGGCGGCACCACCATCGGCAGCAACACGAAGCCGACAAGTGCCGCGGTGAAGCGCGGCTGGAACATCCAGACGCCAAGGCTGAAGCACAGCGCCAGCACAGTTGAAAAGGCGCTGCTGACGACACCGATGCGGATCGAGAGCAGGATCGATTGGAGCCAGCGCGGGTCCTCGATCAGCGCCCGGTAATGGCGCAGCGACAGTTCGCCCGACGGCATGGCCAGCATGCGGCTCGGCGTCAGCGACACCGGGATGACGGCGAGCAGCGGCATCAGCAGGAACAGCGCCACGAAGGCGGCGATGATCAGCGAGACGGGACCGGGGCGGTAGGTCGGCATCAGATCAACTGCTTCGGTCTGACATATCGGAACAAGAGCGCCATCAGCGCGCCGACGAACAGCACCAGCACGACGCTGATCGCTGCACCCAAGCCCCAGTCCGGGCTCTGGAATATCCTGAGATAGATCAGCTCGGCAATCATGACGCTGCGGCCGCCGCCAAGGATCGCTGGCGTGACGAAGAAGCCGAGCGAGAAGACGAAAACGATCATCGCCGCGCCTATGATGCCGGAGCGCGTCATCGGCACGAACACCGTCCAGAAGGTGCGCATGCGGCTGGAGCCGAGCCCGCGCGCCGCCAGGAGCACGCGGTCGTCGAGGCTGCGCATGGCCGATGCCAGCGGAAAAACGGCGAAAGGAATGAGGAAGTGCGTCATGCCGACGATGACGCCGAATTCGTTGCGCACCAACGCCAGCGGTTCGGAAATGAAGCCGATCGCCTGCAGCCACGTGTTGATCAGGCCGCGATTGGAGAGCAGCGCCACCCAGCCGAAGGCACGGGTCAGCACGGAAATCCAGAAGGGAACGAGAATGCAGAACTCGGCGATCAGGCGCTGTGCCGGGGTTCCACGCACCCAGACGACGGTGATGGCGTAGGCAGCGGCCACCGAGACCACGGTGACGACCGCCGCGATGCGCAGCGTGCGGATGAACACCGACTGCACCAGATCGTCGGTGAGCAGCGCCTCATATTGGCCGAGGCCGGGCGTCGGCAGCGTAAAACTCCATTTGACGACGCCAAGGAACGGCCAGGCATAGGCCAGGACAAGAAACAGGAGCAGCGGCGCCATCAACAGCGCCGCGCCCATCCTGTCGGAGAGATAGGATCTCATTGACCCGATTACCCCGGCCCTGATCAGGCCGAGATGATCTTGGTGTATTCGTCGAGCGCCGGCCCGTAGTTCTTGGCGTACCAGTCCATGTCGAGCGCGATCTGCTTCTTCATGTTCTCGGGATCGACCGGGTTGATGCGCTTCTTGTCGGCCGTGATCAGCGCGTCTGCCGCCGGGTTTGCAGGACCTTGGCCGAGCTTGTCGAACATGACCAGCTGCTTTTCAGGGTCCTGGGCACTGGCGATGAACCTCATCGCAGCGTCCTTGCCGCCGGGGTTGTTCTTGAGCACGGCCAGCGCACCGGGCGAGATCAGTCCCTGATCCCAGATGAACTTGATCTTGCCGCCCGAATCCTGCTCGATCAGCGAAGCGCGCGTCGACCAGACGATCGCCATCGAGGCCTCGCCATTGAGCAGCACGCTCTGGCTTTCGGCGCCGCCACCCCAATAGGCAACGACGTTTTCCTTGAACGCGGCGATCTTGTCATGGGCGCGCTTGAGGTCGAGCGGGTAGAGCGACGCCGGCGCGATGCCGTCGGCCAGAAGTGCTGCTTCCCAGCTCGATACGCCCCATTTGTAGAGCGAGCGCTTGCCGGGGAATTTCTTCACGTCGAAGAAATCGGCCATGCCGGTCGGCGCGTCCTTGCCGTACTTCTCGGAATCATAGGCAATGACATAGGAGAAGAAATAGGTCGAGGCGGCGTATTCCCAACCAAAGCCGGGCCGCATCTTCTTCTTGTCGACGATGTTGTAATCGATCGGCTCGAGAGCCCCTTGGGCGCCGAGCGTGATGGCCGAGAAGGGGTCCACGTCGACGAGATCCCAGGTCGGCGCGCCGCTCTTGAACTGCGCTGCGATGGCGCCTTCGGTCGGACCCGAACCGTCCATCTTGACGGCGATGCCGGTGTCCTTGGTGAAGGCCTGGCCATAGGCGGCATCATAGGCAGTGATGGCATCGCCACCCCAGTTGACCAGCACCAGTTCCTTGGCCTGCGCAAAGGCACCTGTCGAGCGCAGCAGCATCGGCGTGCCGGCCAGCACGAGTACCGCCAGCTGTGTGAACTGCCGGCGCGAGATCTCGCCGCGACCTGCCCTGGCGGACAGGCTCTCGACGGCTTGTTTTTTGGTGTCATGTGTCATGTCAGTTCCCCTTTTTTGTTGTTGATAGTGCCGGAAAGCGGTGGAGCGATATCTCGCCACACCGTCGTCATTGCCCTCCATGCGGAAGGAGGAAACCCTTTTCCGCCGGCCAGGTGAGCCAGACGGAATTGCCCTTGCTGAGCGCTGCGGCCGCCACCTCGTTCGGCACCGAGACGGTAACCTTGGCGCCTTGCCGTGTCGTCAGGTCGAGCCGCGTCGCAGCACCGAGATAGGTGGAGTTGGTGGCGGTAGCGGCGATGCCATTCTCGCCATCCGCCGCCTCGCCCGATATCGACATGTATTCGGGCCGGATCGCCAGGATGGCATCGCCGCGCACGAGTTCGGCCTTGCAGCCCATGCTGACCGCGCGGTCTTCGCACAGGCCGGTCGAGCCATTGCCGGCAGGCTTGACGCCCTTCAGCGGCAGCATGTTGATTTCGCCGAGGAACTCGGCGACGAAGCGGTTGTCCGGCCGGTCGTAGACTTCGTCGGGCGCTCCGACCTGCAGCAGTTTGCCGTGGTTGAAGATGGCAACGCGCGACGACAGCGCCAGCGCCTCGCTCTGGTCGTGGGTGACGAAGACGAAAGTGGTTCCGGTTTCCTGGTGCAGCCGCTTCATCTCGGCCTGCATCTGGCCGCGCAGGCTCTTGTCGAGCGCCGAGAACGGC
>NZ_RZRP01001030.1:0-1956 GCF_003997795.1 Mesorhizobium sp. M7A.F.Ca.US.005.03.2.1
TTCCTGTTCATCGCCGATGTCCATGCCTGCCGCATGGCGAGCGGCTTGAGCCCCAACTGCCTGCAGGAAGGCAAGACCGACGCCGCGCTGCTGCGCAACGTGGCGGCGCTGAATGCGCTTGGCGACAAGGACTGGCCAACTGAGATCAATGGCGTCGCCACCGGCCTGCGTTCGGCCGGCAGGATAGGCACGCCGCTCGGCCTTGTCGTCGGCGGCGACATCACCGACGATGGCGGCGGCCAGATCACGCAGCCGAGCGAGGGCACCCAACTGCTCCAGTTCAGCCAGCGCTACAGCCAGGGCGTCGGTCCCGATCGCGTGCACATGCCGGTCTATATCGGGCTCGGCAACCATGATCTCGACCAGAACGGCCCGCCGCACCATGTCGACTGGTATCGGCGCGAACTGCGCGATTATGTCGAGGTCAACCATCGCGCCGGCGTGTTCTTCAAGCCGCCGGTGCCTGCCACCGACTACGATGTCGACACCGACTGTTACTCCTGGGACTGGGGCGGCCTGCATCTGATCCAGACGCATCGTTTCGCCGGCGATACCGGCCACGGCGCCGAGAGCAGCCTGCCATGGCTGAAGCAGGATCTGGCGACCTATGCGGCGGACGGCCGTCCGGTCATCCTGTTCCAGCACTATGGCTGGGACACTTTCTCGGTGGAACGTTGGGATGCCGCCAAGCGGCACTTCGATGATGACGGCAGTGGTGCGCCGCATTGGTGGAGCGAGGCCGACCGGCAGGCGTTGCTGGCGGCGCTGAAGGGCTACAATGTCGTCGGCATTTTCCATGGCCACCAGCACGAAACGCCGCTGATCTATCGCAGGGACGGGATCGACCTGTTCAAGCCGAAGGCTGCCTATATGGGCGGTTTCGCGCTGGCCAGGGTGACCAGCGACGGCATGGACGTGGTGCTGGGCGAGGCGGCCGGCGATCACGGCGAGGTCGCCTTCACCAATGCTTTCAGCAAGGGCTGGAGCACCTGAAAAAGGCGGCCTTCGCGACCGCCTTTCCCTCGATAAAGCGCGTTTGCCGATGTCGGATCAGAGCGCCTTCTTGACCTTGTCCTTGACGTCGCCATAGGCCTTCTGCACCTTACCGGCGGTCCGGTCGCCCGTGCCTTCGGCCTGGGTCTGCCTGTTGCCGGTCGCCTTGCCCGCGGCTTCCTTGACCGAGCCCTTGACCTGCTTGGCCACGCCCGCAACCTGATCCTTGTTCACCATTTTTTGCGCATCTCCTGGGGTTCTGAATTCGGAGGAATTCATTTGCGGTAGCTAACGAGCCGGCGTCGGTTAGGTTCCAGGCGTCGCCCGGACGGCAGATCAGGTCGCGCGGCCGCCGCCCTGGGGCAAGGCTGGTGGGCTAGGCTGCGAACACGCGTCGACCATGGAATTTGGATGGCCGTGCATGCGGGGAGAAAAATGGCTGAATTCACGCTCTATATCGGCAACAAGTGTTTCTCCTCATGGTCGTTGCGGCCATGGCTGGCGATGAGGCATCTGGAGATCCCGTTCGAGGAAGGTTTCGTGCGGCTGCGCACGCCTGAAACCTTTGCCAATCTGGCGAAAGTGTCGCCGACCGGTCAGGTGCCGGTGCTGAATCACAATGGCAAGATCGTCTGGGAAACCCTTGCCATCCTTGAATATCTCGCCGACCTGTTTCCCGAGAAAAAGCTCTGGCCGGCCGATATCGACGCCCGCGCGCTGGCGCGTTCGGCCGCGAGCGAGATGCATTCCGGCTTTCGCGAGGTCCGCTATGGCTGGCCGATGAATTTGCGCCGGCCGAAGGGCCACAAGCCGCTCGACGCCGAGGGCGAGGCGCAACGCGCCCGCATCGAGGCGCTGTGGCGCGAGTGCCGGGAAAAATACGGCAGGGGCGGCCCGTTCCTGTTTGGCCATTTCACCGCGGCCGACGCCATGTATGCGCCTGTCGTCACCCGTTTCGCCCCC
>NZ_RZRP01001031.1:0-1954 GCF_003997795.1 Mesorhizobium sp. M7A.F.Ca.US.005.03.2.1
GTGCAGGCTTCCTCGCAGGGCGCGGGGCAGATGCGGCCGGTGAACTCCGGGAAATTGTTGGTCGAATGCAGGTTGCGGATCGCGTTGTCCCAGTCGCCATTGTAGACGAGGTCGTTCCAGTCTGGAATCTGGTTGTGGATCGGGCAGCCGGTCGGCCCGTGACAGAACGGAATGCCGCAATCCATGCAGCGCGCGGCCTGTTTCTCGACCTCCTTGTCAGACATCGGCAGCGTGAACTCGCGGAAATGCCGGATGCGGTCTGAGGCCGGCTGGTACTTGTGCACCTGCCGGTCGATTTCGAGAAAGCCTGTTACCTTGCCCATAGTCCAGTTCCTGCTGTCCAGATGGTGCGGTTTTCGCCGCACCCGTTAACCCCTTGAGGCAGCCATGGCAACCTTGCGCCGGAGGTCAAACTGTCGATGAAGATGGGCCGGGAAGCCTGGGCTCCCCGGCCATTGCAAAGCCTATTCCGCCGCAACGCCCATGCGCATGCGTTCCATCTCGATCAGGGCGCGGCGGTATTCGACCGGCATGATCTTGCGGAACTTCGGCCGGAACGTCGCCCAGTCGTCGAGAATCTCGCGACCACGTACCGACCCGGTGTAGTGCACATGGTTCGAGATCAGCTGGTAGAGCCGCTCCTCGTCATGGCTGGGCATGTCGCCGGAGACATCGACGCGGCCCTTGTGGTCGAGGTCGCCGCCATGGCGCAGCAGCCTTTCCATCAGATCGTCTTCTTCCGGAACCGGCTCCAGCTCGACCATCGCCATGTTGCAGCGCTCGGCGAAATCGCCCGCCTCGTCGAGCACGTAGGCGACGCCGCCAGACATGCCGGCGGCGAAGTTGCGGCCGGTCTTGCCGATGACGACGACGATGCCGCCAGTCATGTACTCGCAGCCATGATCGCCGACGCCTTCGACGACGGCGGCGACGCCCGAATTGCGCACGGCGAAACGCTCGCCGGCGACGCCGGCGAAATAGGCCTCGCCCTCGGTTGCGCCATAGAGCACCGTGTTGCCGACGATGATGGATTCAGCCGCGACGATCTTGGCCTCTTCCGGCGGCCGAATGACGATACGTCCGCCCGACAGGCCCTTGCCGACATAGTCGTTGCCGGCGCCGATAAGCTCGAACGAGATGCCGCGCGCCAGGAAGGCGCCAAAGGACTGGCCGGCAGTGCCGGTCAGCTTCACCGATATCGTATCCTCGCGCAGGCCCTTGTGCTTGAAGCGCTTGGCCACTTCGCCCGACAGCATGGCGCCCGCGGAGCGGTCGACATTGCGGATATCGACCTCGATCTTGACCGGCAGCTTGCTCTCGAGCGCCGGCTTGGCCAGTTCGATCAGCTTGCGGTCGAGCACGTCGTCGATCGGGTGCTTCTGCCGCTCGGTCCAGTGCACCGCTTCATGCGGCGCATCCGGCTTGAAGAACATCTTCGAGAAATCGAGCCCGCGCGCCTTCCAGTGCACGATCAGGTCGCGCTTTTCCAGAAGATCGGTGTCGCCGATGATCTGGTCGAGATGGGTGTAGCCCATCTCGGCGAGCAGCTCCCTCACCTCTTCCGCGACGTAGAAGAAGAAGTTGATGACATGCTCGGGCGTGCCCTTGAAGCGCTTGCGCAGCACCGGATCCTGCGTCGCGACGCCGACCGGACAGGTGTTGAGATGGCATTTGCGCATCATGATGCAGCCGGCCGCGATCAGCGGTGCGGTCGAGAAGCCGAACTCGTCGGCGCCGAGCAGCGCCCCGATGATGACGTCGCGCCCTGTGCGCAAGCCACCATCGACCTGCAGCGCAACGCGCGACCGCAAGCCGTTCAGCACCAGCGTCTGGTGTGTCTCGGCAAGGCCCATTTCCCACGGGCTGCCGGCATGCTTGAGCGAGGTCAACGGCGAGGCACCGGTGCCGCCGTCATAGCCAGAGATGGTGATGTGGTCGGCGCGCGCCTTGGCGA
>NZ_RZRP01001032.1:0-1952 GCF_003997795.1 Mesorhizobium sp. M7A.F.Ca.US.005.03.2.1
GAATAAGGCAGCGCTTGCTGTTGGAGACGTTCCGTCCTTCCGAGCGGAAGTTGAAGATCGGCCCGCCTTTGGGCCCGGAGGGCGGAAAGGCAAAGGTCATGCGCGTGAGTTCGATCGTGTCGCCGGCGGCGCGCATGATCGGGGCGGGATCACTGATGCGGATGTCATCCGCCTGCGGCAGATCCAGTTCGGTTTGATAAGTGGGAATGTCGAGCGCCAGCAATTGCATCATCCTGCAATATTCGGCCCAGGCGATATGCTGCTCATAGTCGTTGCACATGGCTGCCCACGCTTTCAGTCAGTTGATGACTTATAACAGATAACGCGGCTTGGCTGCGGCGCCACCATCCGGAGATTTTCCGCTATGCCCGAAATCTCGCAATCTGCTTGATGCATTTCGGGCGACGTGGATAGACGTGTCGTCGGCAATCAAAGTCCCGTCAGCCTCCGGCCACAGTGGTGCTCGGGCGATGGCCTGGAACCTGTGCAACCATTGCCACCCGGTATGTAGGAACGGAACGAGGCAGTCTGCGGCTGGCGCCCATCGCCTTCCATTTGGTAGGCGCAGCGATGTTGCAGACCGTGACGAGGGAGACGAAGTCCGGTGCTACAAGGCGAACCAATCGATCGAAGGTCGCGAAATCATCAGCCAGAAGATGGCGAGCACTGCCGCGAAGGCAGGAAAGCCAAAGGCGAACCAGAGCCGAAACAAGGTGTCATAGCGCTGTGGTAGAGGTTGCTTCTCTGCCGCGGCCTGCATAGCGAGATTGCGCATCTCGATCTGCATCCACACGACTGGAAGCCAGAACAGGCCGGTGATGAGGTAGAGCAGGATCGAAAGCACAATCCACCCCTCGGTCAGCGAATAGCCGGAATGCCAGGCGAGGAATGCACCGGTGACAGGTTGGGCGACGACGGCGGTTGCAGTGAAGATGAAATCGGCGATCACGACGATGCGTGCGACCGCCGCGATGGTCGCGGAATTTCCGGTCCGGTGAGCGAGCAGCATGAAGAAGGCGATGCCGGCGCCGGTGCCCAGCAGCACGGCCGCGCCGACGACATGCAGGAACTTGAGCATGAAGTAGGTCATCAGCGTTCCTCCAGGACCGCTAGCGCGACAAAATGCAGAACCAGGATCGGCAGGATCTTCAGGAATGGGCCGAGCGGCTCGTTCCACAGTTCTGGTCGCAGCATGGTCCCCGCGATCGCATAGAAAAGAGCCACCGCGATCGCCCCGAACAGCCCCAGCCGACTGGTCGGCCGCCAGGCGATCAACGCGCCGACCGCCATGTCAGCCAGCGCTCCGGCGATGACCGCCGGTTCCGCCAGCGGACCGATGGCCGTGCCGACCAGCAAGTCGACCCCGCGGCGCCAGCCGGTGGTCAGGGAAATGATGCCGGTCATGATCCAGAAGAAGGGCAGGACAGTAAAGATCGCCGGCTTGACGAAATAGAGACGGGCGAACCATCGCTCCTGCACCGTCGCGGGATTGAGCTTTAGCGCCGCTTCGAGGCTGGATGGTTGGATCCCTGTCGCTGTGATCCACGCCTGCGGGTCGCCGACAGCGCCCCGCACGATTTCCTTGGCCGCATTGCTGCGCATCGGCGGGCGCCAGCCGAGCAGAGCCGTCGCATCGCCGATCCGGTACAGGCTGGCCGCGACGCTTCCGGGCAGAGTGAACTCTCCAGCCGGTCTCGACCCGAGCCAGCGGCGGTAGAGGCCGACCACCTCGCTCATCGGAAGCGCTTCAGGTCCGGCAAGGTCAAGCGTGATGCGCGATGCGCTATCGCGCCGGAGAAAATGCAGGACAGTGGCGATCACGTCATCCAACTGTACGACCTGAAGCCGACCCGTGCTGGGCATCACCGGCAACAGTGGCAATGCGGCCAGTCCGCGAAACAGCGCACTGGCGCCGAACGCCGGCCGGCCCAGCACGACCGACGGGCGCAGGA
>NZ_RZRP01001033.1:0-1951 GCF_003997795.1 Mesorhizobium sp. M7A.F.Ca.US.005.03.2.1
GCTTCGATCTCCGGCGCCGAGGTCGGCTGTCAGGGCGAGGTCGGGTCGGCATCGGCAATGGCGGCGGCCGGCCTGTGCGCCGTCATGGGCGGTACGCCCGAGCAGGTCGAGAATGCCGCCGAGATCGCGCTCGAACACCATCTCGGCATGACCTGCGATCCGGTTGGCGGGCTGGTGCAGGTGCCGTGCATCGAGCGCAATGCGCTGGGCGCGGTCAAGGCGGTGACGGCAGCGTCACTGGCCATCAAGGGCGACGGCACCCATTTCGTACCTCTCGATGCAGCGATCGAGACCATGCGCCAGACCGGCCTCGACATGAACGAGAAGTACAAGGAAACCAGCCTGGGTGGGCTCGCCGTCAACGTCGTGGAATGCTGAAGGCTGGCCTAAACTGCCACTGTGGAGAAGTCGATCCGGTCGTTGACGCGTCCGCATGCGGGACTAACCTTAAGCGATGTCTCTCAATCTCATAAAACTCTGTGTCGGCTGCGACAGCGTCGAAGATCTCGAGGAGTGGATCGCCTTCCGCCTCGACGAGCGGCGGCGCGCCGGTGAGCCGGTCGAGCAATATCACACCACGCGCATGATGCCGACGCGCGGCGCCGAGGTCACCGATGGCGGTTCGCTCTATTGGGTGATCAAAGGCAATGTGCAGTGCCGCCAACTGATCACCGAGATCCGGCCGTTCACCGATAGTGAAGGCATCGGCCGCTGCCACCTGATTCTCGACCCCGAGGTTGTTCGAACCGACTGGCAGCCGCGCCGGGCCTTTCAGGGCTGGCGCTATCTGAAGCCGGCCGACGCGCCGCTCGATCTGGGCAAGGGCAAGGCCGGACTGATCGAGATGCCGCCGAAACTCAGGCGCGAGCTTGCCGACCTCGGCCTGCTCTGACCCCAGGTGGCATCACCGTCTGGCCCTTTGTGCCGCCCGATGTGGGGCTTGCAAGCGATGTGGCAACGCCACATCTTGTTTTTTATGAGCGATAAGAAGCAACCTGTGCCAGCGAGGACCAATCCTGCGCCGATCAAGCCCCAATCCAACGCCGGCGAGATCGACGCCTTCATTCGCCAGGCGAGGACACTTGCCGCATCGGCGACCGGTTCGGGCAGGCTGATCCTTGCTCTCGACGCGACGATGAGCCGCCAGCCGACATGGGATCTGGCCTGCACGCTGCAGGGCCAGATGTTCGACGCCGTCGGCAAGGCAGGAACCCTCAGCGTGCAACTGGTTTATTTTCGCGGTCTTGGCGAGTGCCGTTCGTCCGCTTTCGTGAGCGACACCAATGCCTTGAAGCAGCTGATGACGCGGATCGAGTGCCGCAGCGGTCATACCCAGATCGGCAAGGTGCTGGCGCATGCGTTGAAACAGACGGCAACCGCTAAGGTCAATGCGCTGGTCTATATCGGCGATGCGATGGAAGAGGATATCGACGATCTGGCCGAAAAGGCCGGCAGCCTCGGCCTTCATGGCGTTCCTGTCTTCGTCTTTCAGGAAGGCCATGATTCCAGCGCGGAAAAGGCGTTCAAAGAGGTTGCGCGGCTGTCCAAGGGGGCCTGGTTCCGGTTTGATCGGCGGGCTGCCGCGACCCTGGCCGGACTGCTTTCGGCTGTCGCCGTGTTCGCGACCGGCGGGTTGAAGGCGCTCGAAGCCAGAGGCAGGCCGGAAGACCGGCTGATGATCGAGCATCTGCGGGGCGGCGGAAAATAATGGGCGCAATCATCGCTTTTGTAGCGTTGCTTTTGCTGCTGCTTGGCGCGGTGACGATCTTTCTGCGTGCCGAGCCAGCGAAACTGGCGGGCACGCTGCGAACGCTCGGGCCGGCTCTTCTGGCAGTTGTCGGCGTCGCCGTGCTGGTGGTCGGCCGTGAAGGCATCGGCGGCATGATCCTCACCGCGGCAATTGCCTGGTATGGTTCCATGCGAATGAAACGCCAGCCGGCGGGGCTTGCAC
>NZ_RZRP01001034.1:0-1944 GCF_003997795.1 Mesorhizobium sp. M7A.F.Ca.US.005.03.2.1
GGCAACGGTCTGCGGGCTGAAGATCGGCAGCGTCGAGGCCACCTTGCCACCCTCGCTGGCGCGGGCGTCGAACTGGTCGTCCCAATTGCCGCGCGCCGAGGATTTCAGGATATCACCGATCACATCCTGCGCATTGGCGCCGCCGGCGACCACCGCGGCTGCGAGCGCGGAGGCTCCGGACAGGAAAAAACGACGGCTGGTTTTCATGGACGTTCCAGACATTGGGAGCAGTTCGATCACTTGCTGCGTTGATCACCGGGCGATCTCGCCCGCACTGTAAAATTGGCAATCTTAACAATTAGCCAACCATGGTCCGTATCAGCTTGGTGTGACAATGCACAGGCGCGATACGGGCTGCGGGTGAACGCATGGCCTTCACCACAGCATCACTGCCATTCTCGGTTCCATTGGAATATGGCGGCAACGTGGCCTTGCGGCCAAATCCGACCGGCCAGCATTCCGAAAAGAACGGACCGTGCTTTTTGGGTATCGATCGGCGATCGACCACGCGGTGCAATGACCAGCCAAATCAAAGAAAGGCCGATGCCTCTCGGCACCGGCCCTGACTGAAGGTCGATATTTCGGCCGCGCTTCTGTGGCGCGGGCCGGATCCGATGCGGCGGATGTCTTACATCCTTACATCCGGTAGGCGATGGTGTCGTTCCAGAAGCGGTCGAGCCGCTGCAAAGCGCGGTTCATCTGCTTGAACTCATCGGTGTTGATGCCGCCGACCTGTTCGATCGAGCCGACATGACGCTCATAGAGGCCGGCGACGACCTCGGCCACCTCATTGCCCTTCGGCGTCAGCGAGACACGGACCGAACGGCGGTCGATGCGCGAGCGCTGATGGTTGATGAAGCCGAGATCGACCAGCTTCTTCAGATTGTAGGAGACGTTCGAGCCGAGATAGTAGCCACGCGAGCGCAGCTCGCCGGCGGTCAGTTCGGAATTGCCGATGTTGAACAGCAGCAGTGCCTGGATGGCATTGATGTCGGAACGGCCGTTGCGGTCGAATTCGTCTTTGATCACATCAAGCAGGCGGCGGTGCAGCCGTTCAACAAGCTGCAGCGATTCCATGTACAGGGAACGGATAGCCTCACGGCGATCGTCGGATACGTTGGCGGTCTTCGCCGCCGGACGCGAATTGATCATTGTCTTTGCCTCTCGTTTGTCGCCCTGGTGATTTTTTGTTTTTCACCTTGATCGCGACACTATCGAATACTCATAAAATTCGACTTAAACGCTAGGGCTAACAAGAGCTTACCGGTAAGGGGTTTCGGAAGAGGCTTAACGAACGGTCACCCGAGCAAGGATAATTAACCTAAAGATTTCGGCAACGATTGCAGGGCTCATTCGAGGCGACAGCCGGGCCGCCAATGGGTTCACGGCTTAGTGGCGGACCGGGCGCTTCTGCAGGTAGATGACGACGCGAAAGACGATATAGAGCACCGCCACCGCCGCATGCGAGACGACAATCAGCAAGCGGTGGCCGAACAACTCGGGAAAGCCGGCGTACATGACCGTCTCGGTCACCGCGCAAATGAACCATATCACCGGGCCCCAGGACGCCAGCATCCACAGGCCGGCAGCGGCAAAGGGAAAGAACACGGCGAGCACCACCGCCGCGACCTGCCAGTGCACGGGCATCAGGTCGAAACGCCACAGTGTGCCCGGATAAAAGCCGATCAGCTTGATCCAGTAGAGAATGCCGAACAGCAGGCAGTAGCCCGATATGACGCGCTGGAACCAGGCGAAGATCACCTCCACCCCGGAGGGCTGCAGAACGATGCGCCTTGAGGTCACCTCGCTCATATCAGGAGTTCCCGTTCGCCGAGCGGAGCGAAATAGGCATCGACATCCGCTTCGCTGACCGCAGCGAGGCGTGCCGGCCGCCATTGCGGCTTCGAGCCCTTGTCGATGATGGCAGCGCGGATGCCTTCGTAG
>NZ_RZRP01001035.1:0-1935 GCF_003997795.1 Mesorhizobium sp. M7A.F.Ca.US.005.03.2.1
GCCAGGGCGTCAACGTGACCGGCGGCGTCTACATGACCTGACGGCTTTCGGCGGCTGTAGCCGGATCCTGATGCGGGCACGCGCCTATCCAAAAAAGTGAACACATATGATCAGAAGTTAGGCTTTTAATGTTATATTTTGTTCTCTAAGATGACCGTTCGCTCGACTTCGGCCTTCGGCGTCAGCCGGGTCAGACGGGTTCATGAGGAAAGTCTATGGCGTCTATCGAGCTCGATCGCGTTTCCAAGCTCTACGGCAATGGCAATTACGGGGTGCATGAGGTCGATCTCACCATTCCCGATGGTGAATTCGTGATCTTTCTCGGTCCGTCGGGATGCGGCAAGTCGACGACGCTGCGGATGATTGCCGGCCTGGAGAGTATCTCCTCCGGCGATCTTCGCATCGGTGGCAAGAGCGTCGCCAATGTCGCGCCGCGCGACCGAAACGTCGCCGTGGTGTTCCAGAGCTACGCGCTCTATCCGCATATGTCGGTGCGGCAGAATATGGCCTTCGGGTTGAAGATGCGCGGCACCGACGCGGCGGTTATCGATGCCAAGATTGCAGACGCCGCTAACCTGCTCGGTCTGCAGAATCTTCTCGGCCGCAAGCCGGCAGCGCTTTCGGGTGGCCAGCGGCAGCGTGTCGCGCTCGGCCGGGCGATCGTTCGCGAACCGGCGGCCTTCCTGCTTGACGAACCGCTGTCCAATCTCGATGCGCAACTGCGTGCCGAGATGCGGCTCGAACTCGTGAAGCTGCACCGGCGCCTCGGCCGCACCATCGTCCATGTCACCCACGACCAGGTCGAGGCGATGACCATGGGCGATCGCATATGCATCATGCGCGATGGTCGCCTGATCCAGGCCGGCCGGCCGCTTGAAGTCTATGCCGACCCGGTCAACACCTTCGTCGCACGCTTCCTGGCGACGCCGCCGATGAACCTCATTCCGGCCACGCTTCAGGCCGCACCTGGCGAAGGGCTCTCCGTCCTGACCGACAGTGGTGCCGTGCTTGCCGTCCCCGCCCGCCACCGCAACGCTTATGGCGAGCGTGCCGGGCGCCGCGTCATTCTGGGCGTGCGGGCCGAGGATTTCCACGAAAGCCCCGACAAGCCGGACTGGCAGAAGATTGCCGTACGGGTTGTGGCCGTCGAGGCTCTCGGCGCCGAGAACGTCCTGATCGGCCAGATTGCCGGTCAGGCCACCGGCAGGGATGATGCTCACCCCGCGGGGGGCGACAAGCCGTTGGAGATCGCCGCCCGCCTCAGCCGTTATTTCACGGCGCCCGTCGGCTCGATGGTCGAACTCTACATCGACCCGCTGCCGATGCACCTCTTTGATCCCGAAACCGAACTGGTCATCGCGCGGCCGAGCCTCATGGGGGCCACGCGATGACCAGCATGGACAGAAACGAACGGCCGGCCTTTCGTCGCCGCTTCGGCTTGCATTTCGGGCTGATTGTCGTCTGCGCCATCGTGCTGCTGCCGCCGCTCTGGGTGCTGCGGACAAGCTTCGTCCCCGAGCAGTTGTCCTACAGCAACGAGCTGATGCCGGCCTTTACGACGGACAATTATTCGGCGCTGCTGTCGAGCCGCTTCGGTCAATCCTACCTCAACAGCCTGATCGTCGCGCTCGGCTCGGTTCTGCTCGCATTGCCTTTTGCCGCCACCACCGGCTATGCCTTCGCCCGCTTCCGCACGGGCGGTCGTTGGGCGCGTTTTGCCGTTCTGGCGACGCAGATGTTGCCGCCCGTGGCGCTGGTGCTGCCGACCTTCACGCTGTTCCGAAGCCTGGAGCTCAGCAATTCGCTGACGGGGCTGATCATCGTCTATGCCGCGCTCAACCTGCCTTTCCTGACCTGGATACTGGTGGGCTTCTTCGAGGGCATTCCAGTGGATCTGGAATGGGCGGCGATGACCGACGGCGCGACCGCCTGGGG
>NZ_RZRP01001036.1:0-1934 GCF_003997795.1 Mesorhizobium sp. M7A.F.Ca.US.005.03.2.1
GTGCATCGGCACTTCGGGTCCGGCCGGCACCGACATGATCACCGGGCTCTATTCGGCCGCCGCTGATTCCATTCCGATCCTGTGCATCACCGGCCAGGCGCCGCGGGCGCGGCTGAACAAGGAGGATTTCCAGGCCGTCGACATATCAGCCATTGCCGCGCCGGTCGCCAAATGGGCGGTCACGGTCATGGAGCCCTATCTCGTCCCCATGGCGCTGCAGAAGGCCTTTCATCTGATGCGCTCGTCGCGGCCGGGTCCGGTGCTGATCGACCTGCCGGTCGATGTCCAGCTGGCCGAGATCGAATTCGACATCGATGCCTATGAGCCGTTGACGCCGTTCAAGCCGGCCATGACGCGCGCCCAAGCCGAAAAGGCGTTGACGATGCTCAACGCCGCCGAAAAGCCGCTGATCGTCGCCGGCGGCGGCATCATAAACGCCGATGCGTCGGATTTGCTGATCGAATTCGCCGAGATTTCAGGCGTGCCGGTCGTCCCGACCTTGATGGGCTGGGGCGCGATCCCCGACGACCACCGGCTGATGGCCGGCATGTGCGGGCTGCAGACCTCGCACCGCTATGGCAATGCGACGATGCTGGAAGCCGATTTCGTCTTCGGCATCGGCAACCGCTGGGCCAACCGTCACACCGGCTCCGTCGATGTCTATACCAAGGGCAAAAAATTCATCCATGTCGACATCGAGCCCACTCAAATCGGCCGCGTCTTCGCGCCGGATCTCGGCGTCGTTTCGGATGCTGGTGCTGCGCTGAAGATGCTGCTCGACGTCGCCACCGAGTGGAAGACGGCAGGCAGACTGCGCGACTGGTCCGGCTGGGCGAAGGAATGCCAGGCTCGCAAGAAGACGATGAAGCGCAAGACGCATTTCGACCAGGTGCCGCTGAAGCCGCAGCGTGTCTATGAGGAGATGAACAAGGCGTTCGGCCGCGACGTCACCTACGTCACCACGATCGGCCTGTCGCAGATCGCCGGCGCGCAGTTCCTGCATGTCTACAAGCCGCGCAACTGGATCAATTGCGGCCAGGCCGGCCCGCTCGGCTGGACCTTGCCGGCTGCCCTTGGCGTGCGCGCCGCCGATCCCGACCGGACCATCGTGGCGCTGTCGGGCGACTATGATTTCCAGTTCATGATCGAGGAACTGGCGGTCGGCGCCCAGCACAAGCTGCCCTATCTCCATGTCGTGGTGAACAACGCCTATCTCGGCCTGATCCGCCAGGCGCAGCGGGGTTTCTCGATGGACTTCGAGGTCGACCTTGCCTTCGAGAACATCAACCGGGCAGGCGATCCCGAGGCCGGCTACGGCGTCGACCATGTTGCCGTCGCCGAGGCCATGGGCTGCAAGGCGGTCAGGGTGCGCAAGCCGGAAGAGTTCGCCGATGCCTTCAAGGAGGCGCAGCGGTTGATGAAGGAGCACCGGGTTCCGGTTGTCCTCGAATTCATCCTCGAACGCGTCACCAACATCTCGATGGGCACCGAGATCGACAAGATCACCGAATTCGAGGAGCTTGCCGAGAGCCACGAAGATGCGCCGACGTCGATCGTCATGCTGGATTAGGCTTGGCGGAGAAAGGGAGAAAAAGAATGCCGCGTTTTTCAGCCAATCTTTCGATGCTCTTTGGCGAGCATGAGTTCCTCGACCGTTTCGATGCCGCCGCCCGCGCCGGCTTCAAGGGCGTCGAATATATCGGCCCCTATGACCATGCGCCCGATGCCGTCGCCGCCCGGCTGAAGAAGAACGGCCTGACGCAGGTGCTTTTCAACCTGCCGGCCGGCGACTGGGGCAAGGGCGAGCGCGGCATTGCCGTGCTGCCGGACCGCGTGCCGGAATTCCGCCAGGGCATCGCCAAGGCGATCACCTACGCGCAGGCGCTCGGCTGCCAGCAGGTCAATTGCCTGGCCGGCATCGCGCCCGCCGGCGC
>NZ_RZRP01001037.1:0-1933 GCF_003997795.1 Mesorhizobium sp. M7A.F.Ca.US.005.03.2.1
ACATACATGTCGAACTCCTCGAACGAGCCCTCGTCGAGAAACACCTCGATGCGTTCGCGCGCGGTGAGCTTGCCCTTCTTGTGCTGGGCGTCGATGCGCGCTTGGCCGCCGCCCATGCGGGCGATCTCGCGGCGGCGCTCGAGTTCCTTCAGCACGTCCTTCATCGATTACCTCCCAAGCCAGCGGCATTTCGTGGTAATCGTGCCGGCAAGCGAGCGCAAGCGCCGCTTGCTCCGTCGATTTTGCTGCGCTGCAACATGAGCCCCCTTGCATTTGGTGGCGAACTGGGCCATATGCGGCGGCATAGGCGCTTGGGCCGGGACTTATCCGGCCTTCTCGACGAATGAGACTGGTTGCGTCTGTTTTCCCTCTTTCCGGTATATCGGCCCTTTTTCCGGTAAATCACAAAGCGGCGAAAAAGCCCCGTGGCATGATGCCTGCGGGCACGACAGCGCAGCCGAGTGGACGAACCCGTCCGCCCGCCTTGTCGTTTCATGAAAATTTGTTCGACGGCAGGTTGCGCCCTGCCGCCATCGATGTTTGCGGCCAGAAGCCGCGTGAAAGAAGATTATTTTGACCAACGAAAACACTTTGCCCGGTAGCAACACTGCGGAACTCACCGGTTTCGCGGCACTGGGTATTACGGGCGCGCTGCTCAAGGCCACCCACAACGCCGGCTTCACCGAGCCGAAGCCTATCCAGGCGCAGGCTATCCCGCCGCAGATGGAAGGCCGTGACATTTTCGGCATCGCCCAGACCGGCTCCGGCAAGACCGCGGCCTTCGCTCTGCCGATCCTGTCGAAGATCATCGCACTCGGCACCAAGCGCCGGCCGAAGACGGCGCGTGCGCTTATCCTGGCGCCGACGCGCGAACTCGCCGTGCAGATCGAGGATACGATCAAGATCCTCGCCAAGGGCGCGCATGTCTCGACCGCGCTCGTGCTTGGCGGCGTCTCGCGCTTCAGCCAGGTGAAGAAGGTTGCGCCCGGCGTCGATATCCTGATCGCAACGCCCGGCCGGTTGACCGACCTGGTGCGTGAGGGCGACCTCATACTTGCCGACACCAAATGGCTGGTGCTCGACGAGGGCGACCGCATGCTCGACATGGGCTTCATCAACGACGTCAAGCGCATCGCCAAGGCGACCGCGCCCGATCGTCAGACGGTGCTGTTCTCGGCGACCATGCCCAATGAAATCGCCGAATTGGCCAAGGGCCTGCTGAAGAACCCGATCCGCGTCGAAGTCGCGCCGCAAAGCACGGCAGCGGCCGAGATCGTGCAAGGCGTCGTCTTTGCCCGCACCAAGCAGAAGCGCCAGGTGCTGTCGACGATGCTCGCCGATGAGGCGATGAAGTCCGTCATCATCTTCTCGCGCACCAAGCATGGTGCCGACAGGGTGACCAAGGACCTCGAGCGCGATGGCTTCAAGGCCGCCGTCATTCACGGCAACAAGTCGCAGAACGCCCGCCAGAAAGCGCTGAACGATTTCCGCGACGGCTCGGTGCGCATTCTGGTGGCGACCGACATCGCGGCGCGCGGCATCGACGTACCCGGCATCAGCCATGTCGTGAATTTCGATCTGCCGGATGAAGCCGAGAGCTACGTCCACCGCATCGGCCGTACCGGCCGCAACGGCATGGACGGCATCGCGATCACGCTTTGCGATCCTTCCGAGAACAGCAAGCTGCGCCAGGTCGAGCGCATCATCCGCACCAAGCTGCCGATCGTTGCCGACCATCTCGGCAGCCCCGATCCGCTGCGCAATCCGGCTGAAAAGAACGAGCGTTTCGAGCCGGCCAATGACCGCAACGACCGCAATGGCCGTCGCGACGGCAGGCGGCCCGGTGGCGAGAACAAGGGCAACGGCTTTGGCAAGAAGCGCTTCGGCGACAAGCCGGCCTTCGCCGGCGAGCGCAAGCCGGACGGCGCCAAGC
>NZ_RZRP01001038.1:0-1928 GCF_003997795.1 Mesorhizobium sp. M7A.F.Ca.US.005.03.2.1
CCGCCACCGGCAGCGCCCTCAAAGCCCTGGAATCGCGGCTTGCCGTCGGCGTCGATCTCGCCGCGATCGAAAGCGGCGCGATTCTTTCGTCGCCGACGATCTCGTAGGCCTGGTTGGCTGCGGCAAAACGGTCCTTCGCCTTTGGATCATTCGGATTCTGGTCCGGATGATGCTTTTTGGCGAGTTTCCGGTACGCCGACTTTATGTCTTTGGCCGATGCGTTCCTGGCAACGCCCAGCACCTCATAGGGGTCGCGCATGCTTACTGCCCTGGAGAAGAGTTGAGTCTCTGGTTGCCTCTTATATGCGCTCCCATAGGAAGAAATTCCAGTGCTGGAGCCGCATATCAGACGCGGAAAATCAGAGCGCCTTGAAGTCCTGCATGCGCCAGCCGCCGGCGCTGGCCAGGCACAGTTCGCCTTCGAACATGGCAACGCCGTCAAAGCTTTCGCGCGAGGCCTTGAAGCGGCGGCAGGTCTGGCCGTTGTCCTTCAATTCCGCCAGATCGGTGATGGAACCGCGCGAGCCGGTACCGGCATTGGCCCATGGGACGGCCTGCCCGCCGAGCTGCTCGATGTCGGCCGAGGAGACTGCATTGCCGATCGTCGTCTGGTCGGAGTCGCGATCCAGACTGGCCGGCGCGGCCGAGGCCGATGTGCTGCTGGTCAGGATCGAGCGGTCGACTTCGGCTTTTTCCAGGCTGAAGCCGCCGGCGCCACAAGCGGCAAGCGGCAAGGCGACCGCCACGATCGCGGCTTTCGCGCTGGCCGAAGCGATAACGCTCCATTGCCTGCTGTCAAAAGCTTGCGCGATAAGCGACAATCGGCAGCCTCCCCCTTGCTTCGTTAAGAATCTTGGCTTTGTAAGAATCTTCGTGACAATTTGAGAAAAACTATGAGTGACACTGAGTTAACAAGCGGTGACTTTACCGAGGCTGCCGAGCCGTTTCGCCTGTTTGCCGCATGGCTGGACGACGCCACGAAAAGCGAGCCGAACGACCCCAACGGCGTGGCTCTGGCGACCGTCGATACCGACGGCATGCCGGATGTGCGCATGGTTTTGCTCAAGGGGTTCGATGAAAGCGGGTTTGTCTTCTACACGAATTTCGAGAGCGCCAAGGGCCAGGAGATTCTTGGCAGCATGAAGGCGGCGATGTGTTTCCATTGGAAATCACTGCGCCGCCAGGTACGCATTCGCGGACCGGTGGAGATCGTCAGCGACGCCGAAGCCGACGCCTACTATGCGACACGGCCGCGCGGCAGCCGCATCGGCGCATGGGCCTCGAAACAATCGCGGCCGCTGGAAAGCCGCTTTGCGCTGGAGAAGGCAGTGGCCGAATACACGGCACGCTACCCGATCGGCGAGATCCCGCGGCCAAAGCACTGGTCCGGCTTCCGAATCGTGCCCACGACAATCGAGTTCTGGCACGACAGGCCGTTCCGCCTGCACGACCGGCTCGTCTTCAGCCGCAACGCGAAAGGCGCCTGGGACAAGACGAGGCTTTATCCCTGAAGAAGAGGCTCAGGCCTTCTTTCTCGTCATGAACGCGGTGAGCGCGGCGCGCGCCTCATCGGACTTCAGGCGCTCGCGAAAATGCTCGCTTTCCTCGCCGATGCGGGCGACGAGGTCGTCGCGCGAGCCGCGCATCAGGTCGCGCGCGATCTTCAACGCCTGCGGCGGCTTGGCCGCGATCTGGCCGGCGGCCGCCAGCACCGAGGCCTCCAGTGCTGCTTCCTCGACCACCTCGTAGATCAGGCCGGCGGCCTTCGCCCGTTCAGCCGAAAAGCCCTCGCCGAGGCCGAGCAGCGCGAAAGCGCCTTGCTGCCCGAGGATGCGCGGCGCCAGGAGGCTCGATCCCGCCTCAGGCACCAGGCCAAGGTCGACGAAAGGTGTCCTGAACACGGTGCGTGGCGTGGCGAAGGTCAGGTC
>NZ_RZRP01001039.1:0-1925 GCF_003997795.1 Mesorhizobium sp. M7A.F.Ca.US.005.03.2.1
ATCCCGTGCTGGATCGAGAACATGTCGCGCGTGCTGCCCAAGGGCCAGTTCCTGCCGGTGCCGCTGCTGTGCCGCGTCGTTTTCGGCGCGCCTGTCGCGGTTGGCCCGGGCGAAGAACGCCGCGCCTTTCTCGAGCGCGCCCACGCCGCGCTTCTGGCGCTCAACCCGCGTCCCGAGCGAGACGATTGATGCGCCACGAGATCTCCATCCTGATCATCGGCCTGCTGGCGGTTTTGACCACCGCCAGCATCGTCGCCACCATCCTTTCGGCGCGAGCGCCGAAGCCGCTGAGCTCGACGCTTGTCAATCTCACGCAGCGCATCAACGCCTGGTGGGTGATGGTGGCGCTGATGACGGTCGCCTTCTTCTTCGGCCGTTACGGGATGACCATCCTGTTTGCGCTGATTTCCTTCGCCGCGCTGCGCGAATTCGTGACGCTGACGCATACGCGCCGCAGCGACCATTGGGTGCTGCTCGGCATGTTCGGCATCATCATCCCGTTTCAGTACTGGCTGGTGTGGACCGCCTGGTATGGGCTCTTCGTCATCTTCATTCCGGTCTACTGCTTCCTCTTGATGCCGGCCATCACGGCGCTGCATGGCGACACCGAACGCTTCCTCGAGCGGATCGCCGCGCAGCAATGGGCGGTGATGATCTCGGTCTATTGCGTCAGCCACGTCCCCGCCCTGCTGACACTCGACGTGCCAGGCTTCGAAGGCCGCACCTTGCTGCTGATCGCCTTCCTGATCATCGTCGTGCAAGGCAGCGACGTGCTGCAGTACATCTTCGGCAAGCTGTTTGGTAAACACCGGTTTTCGCCGAACGTCTCGCCGTCGAAAACCTGGGAAGGGCTGATCGGCGGATTGGTGTCGGCGAGCCTGCTCGGCGCGCTGTTGTCGTTCGTGACGCCCTTCTCGCCGCTGCAGGCGGCAGCCGTGGCCTTCGTCGCCTGCTCGATGGGATTCCTAGGCGGGCTGGTCGCCTCGGCCATCAAGCGCGACCAGGGCGTCAAGGACTGGGGCCATCTCATCGAAGGCCATGGCGGCATGATGGACCGCACCGACAGCCTGGTCTTCGCCGCCCCGGTGTTCTTCCACATCGTGCGCTATTTCTGGACCGTGTGATCCGGCGACCGGTTGCCAAACGCGCTCAAAGCCGGTTGCGGATCAGCATGGTGACGACGAAGAACGCACCGACCGAGCTGGTGATGATGCCGATCGGCAGTTCCTGCGGCGGCAGCAGCGTTCGGGCCAGAAGATCGCTGGCCAGCAAAAGCACCGCGCCGAAGACGGCGCAGCTGGCAACCAGGCGCAGATGCAAGGGGCCTGCCAGCGGCCGCGACAGATGCGGGATCATCAGCCCGACGAAGCCGATGACCCCGGCGACAGAGACCAGGATCGCCGTCGAGAAGGCGGCGACGAGAAACGTCATTCGGCGCATGCGCGCCACTGGCACGCCAAGGCTTTCGGCGGCGTTTTCGCCGGCCAGGAAGGCATCGAGCCGGCGGTGGTTCCACAGCGCGTAAGCCAGAATGGTGCCCGCACCCAGCGCGCCCAACCAGATATTGTCCCAGCGCGCCAGGCCAAGGCCGCCCATCGTCCAGAACAACACGGAGTGGGCGGCGCGCTGGTCGCCGGCAAAGACCAGGTAGTTGGTCAAGGCGGTGAACATGAAGGACACGGCAAGGCCGGCGAGGATCAGCCGCTCCGGCCCTTGGCCCCTCACCCGCGCGACCAGCAGCAGGACGACGCCGGCGGCCAATATGCCGCCGGTGAAGGCCGCGACCGGCAACGTCCAGATGCCAAAGCTGTCGCCGAAGACGGTGATGACGGAAACAGCACCGGCGGCGGCGCCCGACGACAGGCCGAACAGGAACGGATCGGCGAGATCGTTGCGGGTCACTGTCTGCAGCAGCGCGCCGACGA
>NZ_RZRP01000103.1:0-11634 GCF_003997795.1 Mesorhizobium sp. M7A.F.Ca.US.005.03.2.1
TTCCAAGCCGGTGCGACTTTTTTGTCCTCAAGTGACCTTGGCACCGGGTTCAACTTCGAAGCGAAGCTGCGGTGGTGAGGGTCCGAGCCGCTGTTTGCGGCGGCTGCGCCGGCGGCAAGCCGGCAAAGAAGAAGTTCAAGAGCTATTCGATCGGCTACTTCCATATCGACGTCGCGGAGGTGCGCACCGAGCGGGGCAAGCTGAACATGTTCGTCGCCACCGACCGCACCTCCAATTTCGCCTTCGTCGAGCTGCACGAGTTCACCACGCCCGGCGCCGGCGGTTCGGCCATGCCGCTGATCAGCGAGACCATCGCTGGGAAGCTGCTGCCAAACGCGGCTCTGCTAACCCATCGTTGCAATCTGACGGCCAAGTTCCTCGCCCCGGAGAAACGTCATTCGCCACTCGGTGAAGTCGTTCGATCATGCTCAGCAAGGATGGGATGACGCAACTGCAGCTGGCAGTCAGCATTGATAAAGTTGCTCTTGATAACAGACATAGAGGCCAAATCGACAACGCATTCGATGCCCGCTCGCAATAGGGCTGTGTGATCACTCCAGCTGTTTCGGCCCCGGGACGGGGATTAGGGTCATGGGCTGGTACTGAGCCAATCTTTGAAGGCCCGCAAGATCGGTCAGCTCGATAAAGCGCGCGTTGCTGGTGATAAGGTGTTCGGCGCGCAATTGCTGAATGACGCGATTGAGATGGGGCACGCTCAGCCCGAGCGCGTCCGCCATGACTTCCTGCGAAAATGGCAAGTCGAAACTTTCTTCGTCAGCGCGTTCCACCTCCAGGAGACGCGCGTGGATCTCTAGCAAAAGGTGCGCCAGCCTTTCAATCGGAGTGCGCCGACCCAGATTGACAATGTGTTCCGCATAAGTCGCTGCCTCCTGGGCGGCGAGCCAACTTAACACCAGACCGAATTGGGGCTGCTCGTAGCAGAGACGAACGTAAGCGTCGAACGAGCACACGGCGTAGGTCAGCTCGCTCACGGCAACGACCGCACAAGTCGATCGATCGAAAAAGCTGACCGGGAATCCAATGACATCACCCGGCAGGATAAGCTTCAGGATTTGCCGCCTGCCGCTGCGCAGCAACCTGTAACGGATCGCGTAGCCGTCTTTAACAAAGCACAGGTTTCGGAACTCGGAGCCGTGAACGACGAGTTCCTCCCGTTTCCGAATGGTAAGATCGCGCTCGAAGATTGCCTCAAGACGTTTGATGTCTAGCGATTCCAGCTTCATTGCACGTGTCAGTCGGGTCACGATCGGATGGCCGGTCAGCGGCATGCCATGCTCCACATGTTCATGACCTTCAATGAAACTTTCCTATGCTTATTAATCCAGATCAATGAACAGAATCATCAAACGAAAGTTGTATTGACTGGCAGGCCTACGCCACTGCGAATGCCCATGCAAATAGGCCATTTTCAGCGTCTCGCTGAAAAAAACCGGTTTCCGGAACAACAATGAGAGTCGTCCGACGGCTCCACGCTAAGGAGGAACAGCTGATGCCACTCGACGATCAAAATACTTCCCATATATCCCGCCGTAGCATGCTGCACGCGGGCGCAGGTCTTCTCGGTAGCGCCGTTCTGCCCTTATCCAGCTTTGCGGCTTTTGCGGCCGACGACAAGCCCGCGATAGGCACCTGGCCGGCCGGGTCGGCGGGCGACACCGTCTACATCGGAGCCGCCGTGCCCCTTACCGGTGCCTATGCCGTGCAAGGTGCTGACGAACTTAAGGGCTGGCAGCTCGCGGTCGACCACATCAACAACGGCCACGAGTTGATGAAGGCGTTGGCGCCGAAGGTCGACAAGGGGTTGCTCGGCAAGAAGGTCGAGCTGTTGTCCGCCGACAGCGCGGCCAAGCCGAACCAGGCCGTCGAGCTCGAGCAGAATTTCATCCACCAAAACAACATCATCCTGATGACCGGCTCGACTTCATCGGCGGTCGCGGTTGCGCTCAACAAATTCGCGCAGCGCGAGAAGATCCTCTACGTCGCGGGCATCTCCGGCTCAAACGACACAACAGGCAAGGACTGCGTTCGCTACGGCTTCCGCCAGAATTTCTACGGCCAGACCGCAGCCAACGCGATCGGCCCGATTCTTGTGAAGACCTACGGCAAGGGAAAGAAGGCGGCATTCATGACGCCGGACTACACTTACGGCCACACCGTGACCAAGTCGGTGAACGACTACCTGACCTCTCAGGGCGGATGGGAGATGGTGACGGACCAGGTCTCGCCGTTGGGCACCCAGGATTTCAGCCAGTATCTGACCAATATCGCAAATTCGGGCGCCGAATTCATCGTCAACGTCAACTGGGGCCGCGACGCGGTGCTGTCAATCCAGCAGGCCAAGCAGTTCGGCCTGACTCCGAGCATGAAGATGGTGATCCCCTACCAGATCCCCTTCCTTGCCAAGGAAGTAGGCCCCGAACTGACAGCCGGGGTTTTTGCCGCTACCGATTTCTGGTGGACCCTGCAGGACAAGTATCCGCTCGCCAAGCAGTTCGTGGACGCATTCCAGCAAAAGTTCGGCTATCGGCCGGAATGGGGCGCCGAAAACGCCTATGTCAGCTTCGCTCATTGGGCGCGCATGGTGTCGCAGGCCGGTAGCTTCTATCCGCCGGACGTCATCAAGCAATACGAGAAGGGTGAGACCATCCCTTCACTCGTCGGCGACGTTCACTATCGGCCGGAAGACCATCAGTGCGTGCGACCCGTCGTACTCGTTCAGGGTAAGGATCCCAAGGACATGAAGAGCGACGACGACTACTGGAATGTGGTGGAGGTCGTCGATGGCGCGCCGCTGATGCAGAAGCCCGACGAGTTCGGCTGCAACCTGGGCAGCTACACCTGATGCCCGCAGCGCCTTCTCCGCTTCGCCACGGCTGGAGAGGGCGCTCGCATCGGGACTGGCTCTGCCCGGACGCAGACGGTTCGTCTCCCGGCGCTCGGTGGGATGTCGATTGTTCGCGACTTGTCTGCCAAACCCTTGCTGGCGCGCGGGCAGGGCATATTTTTCATGACTAAGGTGGGCGCAGAGTGATCAACTGGGCAAATTTCATTTCGCAGTGCTTCAATGGGCTCGTACTCGGCGCGCTTCTGGCGCTGATCTCCTCCGGGCTGACCATCATCTACGGGACGCTCGGCGTCCTGAACCTTGCCCACGGCGCGATGTTCATGCTCGGTGGCTATGCCGGCTGGCTCGCCTACACCTACACAGGTTCATTCCTCGCCGCGGTGGCGGCCGGATCGCTGTTCGTGATGATCGTGGGGGTGTTGATCGAGCGGCTGATCGTTCGCCATTTCTACACGCGGCCGCTCGAGGACCAGCTTCTCGTCACATTCGGGCTCGGCATCGTTTTCGTCGAGACGGTCCGCTTTTTCTTCGGCAGCCTCTCGCACACGGTGCCGCCGCCCGCCTCGCTAGTCGGCATTACCCATCTCGGCTTCATGGTCTATCCCACCTACCGATTGGCGCTCCTCGGCATCGTCGCCCTGGCGCTGCTGATGCTCTATGTCGTGCTCTATCGCACCCGCATCGGGATGATCGTGCGAGCAGGCATCGAGGATTCGGTAATGGTCGACTCGCTTGGAATCGATGTCTACAAGATCTTCATGCTCGTCTTCGGCATCGGAGCCATGGCAGCTGGCTTCGCCGGTATTGTCAACGCACCCGTGGTGTCGATCGCGCCCGATGTCGGGGAAGCCATACTGGTCCAGACCTTTGTGGTCGTGGTAATCGGCGGTGTCGGTTCCTTTACCGGCGCCATCCTTGGCGGCCTCATCGCCGGCGAAATCATCAGCATCACCTCGATGTTCAATCCTGGTTATTCGTATGTCATGCTGTTCGTGGCGATGACGCTGGTGTTGGTGCTTCGACCGCACGGGCTGCTCGGCACGGCAGGGCGTGAGTAGACGCGGTCGGCCATGAACATCAAACATCCCTTCCTCGTCGAGCTTCTGACGGCGCTGGCGCTCGTCCTGGCGCCTTTCGTTCTGCCCCATCTCGGGTTCTCGCCCAGCACGATCAATCGTATCCTGATCTGGGGACTGTTCGGGATCGGCTTCGACATCCTGTTCGGCTACACGGGATTGCTGTCCTTCGGCCAGTCGGCCTTCTACGGTACTGGCGGGATGTTCGCCGCCTATCTCCTGACTGAAACCGGCTTCTCTTATGTCATGGCTGCCATTGTCCTGGGCGCCGTCGTGTCGGGTGTCGTCGGCTACGTGATCGGGTTGATAGCCCTGCGACGCACCGGTATCTATTTCGCCATGATCACGGTGGCGATCGCCGAAGTCTTCTTCTTTGTCGAGTTCAATCCGCTCTCGGCATTCACGGGCGGCGAGAACGGCTTGCCTGGCGTGCCAACCCCGGTCGTCAACCTCGGCTTCACGGTGCTTGAATTCAACACCGACTGGACGATGTATACCTTCCTGGCGTTCTGCTATTTCATCGGCATTGCCGTCGCACTGCGCATCGTACGCTCGCCCGTTGGCGCGATCCTTTCGGCGATCCGCGACAATCCGCTCCGCGCCGCGGCGCTGGGCCACGACATACACGGCTACAAGCTCACGGCCTTCGTGGTTGCCGCGATCTATGCCGGCTTTGCCGGCGGCCTGTTGGGCGTGATGCAGGGCTTCATGCCGCCGGACGCTTTCATGTTCGACACGTCCGGCCAGGTCGTGATGCAGACGGCGATCGGCGGTGCCGGCACACTGTTCGGGCCGCTGGTGGGCGCGACGGTGTGGCTCTATCTCAGCGACTTTTTCCAGAACACATTGCATCTCGGCGCCACATGGAAGTTGGTGCTCGGCATCGTTTTCGTGCTGCTGGTCTGCTTCCTGCGGCGCGGCATCGTCGGTGCGATCGTCGATCTCTATGGGTTGACCGGTGGCCGCAAGCGCATCGAATCGTCCAATACCGCGGTCGAGAGTGCGCCGCACGTCGTGACCGCCGTCGAACCGATGCCGGCGCGCCGGCGTGGTGCTGCGCCAGCATCCGGACCGATCCTGCAGGTGCAGGGCCTAACCAAACGCTATGGCGGTATCACAGCCAACAGCGACATCGACCTCAGCGTCGATCATGGGGAGATACGGGGCATCATTGGACCCAACGGCGCGGGCAAGACGACGTTCTTCAAGATGCTCACCTGCGAGATCGCGCCAACCTCCGGCCGCATCATACTGGCCGGCCGCGATATTACGGGCATGGGCGTATCCGAGGTGTGCCAGCTCGGGCTCACCAAAAGCTACCAGATCAACCAGCTATTCGACCGCTTGACGGTGCGGCGGAACCTGATGATTGCCGCGCTGGGCGAGGCGCGTGGAAAGTTCCGGCTTGATCTGTTCAAGAGTATCCACAGCGTTCCCAGTCTCAGCGAGCAGGTCGAGCGAACGGCGGCGCTGGTGAACCTTACGGCGCGGCTCGATCGGCCAGTTTCGGAACTGGCTTATGGCGAGAAGCGGCGGCTGGAAATCGGTCTTGCACTGGCGACGTCGCCGAGCCTGCTCCTGCTTGACGAACCGCTTGCCGGCATGAGCCCGCGCGAGCGCGTCGAGACCGTGGCGCTGCTCAAGTCAATCGCGCGTGCACGCACGATGATCATCATCGACCACGATATGGATTCGCTCTTCGAGCTGGTCGAGAAAATCACCGTCCTGCAGGAGGGCAGGGTGCTGGCCGAAGGCACGCCCAGTGAGATCAAGGCCAACGCAAAGGTGCAGGAAGCCTACCTTGGCGGTGTACATGGAGAGGTGGCATGAGCCTGCTCGATGTGAGAGCATTAAACAGCTATTATGGTGACAGTCACATTCTGTTCGACGTCACATTGAGGGTCGAGAAGAATGAGGTCGTGGCGCTCCTGGGCCGCAACGGCGCTGGCAAGTCGACGACGCTGAAGAGCCTGATGGGGGTCGTGACGCCGCGGACCGGCTCGGTTGAACTAGACGGGGTCGAACTGGTTGGCAGGAAGGCGCACAGCATCGCTCGGGAAGGCATGCAACTCGTGCACGAGAATCGACGCATCTTCGGCAGCCTGAGCGTCGAGGAAAACATCATTCTGGCCGGGTTGACTGCGGATGACCGGTGGCCGCTGGAACGCATTTACACGATGTTCCCCCGGCTGAAGGAACGACGCGCCAGCCGTGGTACGGATTTGTCAGGTGGCGAACAGCAGATGCTGGCTATAGCGCGTGCATTGGTGCGCAACCCAAAGATCCTCCTGCTTGATGAACCCTTCGAAGGACTTGCTCCAGTCATTGTGTACGACTTGGTGCGCGCCTGCCGCGAGCTGGTCCAGGCAGGGCAGACAATTGTGCTGGTGGAACAGAACATCGCAGCGACGCTGGCGCTCGCGAGCCGCGTTTATATCATCAACAATGGCCATATCGCCCACGAAGGCCCGGCCGCCGAACTCAAGATCCAGGCGGGGCTGCTGCAACACCATCTTGGCGTCTAGGTCCAGCCCGTGGACAATCCCACCACCTTCATCGACAGTGTCATCCCCGCCAGAGAATTCGTGAGATTGTGGCTATCACGATCGGAAAGATAGCTAGGAGTTAGGCAAGTGCCTTGAGCCGCCAGCAGACGGTGGCTTTTGGATTTCGACCCCGACTTGATAGTGGAGGGGCAGTCCAAGACATTCTCATGCGCTCCGTACGCCTTTGCTCGAAGAGACACTGATCGGGGCACGGTCTCGTCAGTGGGCGCGGCTTGGCAGCAGGCCGCGAGCCATGATGGAGCCGTAAACGCTTGCAGGGATCACAGCGGAATTCGCAAGTCGGTACCTCTGGAAATCAAATCTTCAGGATAGCTTGGCATTCTTGTCCATCCCGAGGAGCGGATGGCTCGGGCGGAACATTCAGGAGAAACCAGTTGTAAGGGCCGATATTTGACAGAACGGATGCACCTAGACGTGCAGGATAGTCCTGGCCATAACTGCAGAAGTCGACCGACTACTGGCGAGCCGCACGCGCGATATCCGGCTGACGGGCGAGATCTACCGCCTGTTTCGAGCGCGTGTCTGGTCGCAGACAAAGATCATCCGAGCCTGGATGGTCTGGGTGGCTTTGTTGGACGTGCTGACACTCGCGCTCAACATGGTGATGCTCCCAAGGGCAACTGCGCTATCCATGCTCCTGCCTGGCGCCATCATTCCGCCCGTCGCTGTGGCCGTCGTTCTTATCTGGCGAAAGCCGCGGGCGCCGTGGCTACAAGGGGCTTCGCTGATCGCGGGCTTCTTCCTCATTTTGTTGTCGGTTGCGTTGGTCGGCGTAAGCGCTGGTGGCGAGTTCTACGAACGGCACTTGAACATCATGCTGTTCGTGGCCATCACAGCCATCATCATCTTCGGGGTTCCGCTGGCCTGGACGGTGACTATTGCCGCCTTGGCGCTCGGTCTCTATCTCGTTTTTCAACTACACAACCCGGGCATCGAATTTGGCAGCGCCGTGGCTGCGACGTTGTTTTCACCAGCGGCATCTTCGCAACGGTCGCCGCGCGGCGCAGCATGACAATTCTCGCTCAGAAGACCTTCCTGTTTGAGCTTCGCGACCGGCGCAGGGTCGCCGAACTGGCGGAAGCGAATGATCGGCTGAAACTTTTGGCGAGGACTGATCCGCTCACTGGCATAGCCAACCGGCGCTGGATGACGGAAACGCTTGACCGTCTATGGGACGGTGGCCGGAAATGCCACGGCGGTGCCGCCATGCTGATGTGCGACATCGACGACAAGAAGCTGAACGACCACCTCGGCCATGCCCAGGGCGATCGCTGTCTGGTCGAGGTCGCCAGAATGATCCAGGAAAACGTGAGGCGCGACCGCGATCAGGTGGCCCGCTACGGCGGCGAAGAGTTCCTGGTGTTGCTGCCCGGGGTGGACGAGGAAGAGGCCGTCGCGGTGGCCGAGCGAATTCGTCAGAGCGTTGAGGCCGCGGCTTTTCCCAACCCTGCATCCCGCATGTCGCCTAGCGTCACACTCAGCATTGGAGTTGCAGTTCAGACGACTGACGAGGCCATCTCACCAGAGCAGTTACAGAGTCACGCGGATGCGGCGCTCTACCTTGCCAAACAATCCGGCCGCAACCGAGTGCTGCTCCACGGATCGGCGTCATTCGGGCGAAAACATGTGCAGCCGGCACGGTGATGCCTCAAGTACGTCAGGGCGAAAGTCGTTGTGCTGTTCTTGTGCGGCTGAAGCAGACCGGCTCGGCGACATAAGCCGACCCGGGTGCGCCGGTAATGCGGCGATCCGTGCCCGAGCCCTCATAACGGGGGTTGACGATGCGGGAACCTGATAGTTGAAGGCAGCAATGGAACGCAAGGCGGCGTTGGACATTTCGTCTGGATTGGCACGCGTGCGACGGTGGTGCCCCGACTGCATCCGGCGGCACCGTCTGACACGAAGGGGAAGGAGCTAGCGATGAGAAGAATTGCCCTCGCGTGAATGCTTACACTCTCGGTTTCGGCCTCCCAGGCACAGACCGCGACGCCTCAGCCAGCCGCACCGACCGCTGAGGCGCCTGCCGGTCAGGTGGTTGCGTCGGGGCAAGGCGGCCCGGTCAACCTCTGTCACGAGATCCTCGCCTTCATGAAAGCGCCTCCAGCTGAGACGCCCCCACCCACCGGCGCGGCAAAGAAGCCGGATGCGGCTTCAGCTAAGCAGGGCACGACCGGATCGGGCGACCCAGCGAAGTCGGAGGGTGGTACGGGCTCTGCGCAAAAAATCACCGGACAGGACGGCGTGGCAACCGACGCTCCCCAGCCAGGCAAGGACAACGCAGCCAGCGGATCGGCGCACAATGCCCCGCAGAAAGAAAGCAGGGCAGCGCCGCTGCCCCCCGCAGACGTGACCAGCACGCCCAAGGAATCCGTGCTGACTGTCGAAGCGGCAGAGCAACTCGCCGATGCGAACGATATCGCCCAGTGCCAGAAAACGGCTCGCGCCATGAGAGTTGCCGGCGTTGCCATGCCACCGCCGCTGATTGCATTGGCAGCACTCGATATGCAATATCAGCAGAAGGCGGTTGTGCCGGCCGAGCCCACAGGGGCTGCCGGTGCCCAGCGTCTAGCGCCGCAGGCGGCCACGCCGAAATAGCGAGAGCAAGAACGGTGGCTGGCGGGCCCGTCTCGAGAATGAAGGAGCAGGCGGGATGCGTATGATTTTGACGGGAATTGTCGTTACCGTCTTAGTTGCCTTTGGTGCCGGCTATGTTTTGCGCGCACAGCAGGTGCCTTCCTGGCAGGTCTTCAGCACCGACAGTGCCCGGGTGGGCGATCCGGGCCACAATCTCGTCGGGCAGAACTGGTCGGGCGATCCCGCCGGCGGCTCCGCCGGCAAATCATGACCAACTACCTCCTGAGCGATTGGGCTGCAGTCGACCAGCGATAGAAACGCTATTCGGCCGGCTCAGCGGAAGTCTCCGGCGTAGCATCGCCCGTCTTCGCCTGCTGCTTGGCAACCCAGGCGCTGTGGTGCTCCTTGGCCCAATTCAGATCCACTGTGCCGGACACCATGGCTTCGTAGGCGCCTTCCATGCCGAGCGTGCCGATATAGATGTGGGCGATGATGACGGCGATCAGGAGGACGCCTACGACCGCATGAACATACTGGGCCGTCTGCATGCCGTTGATATCGGCGAAGGAGAATGGGAACAGCATGTAGATGCCGGACACCGACAAGGCAATTCCGCCCAGCAGGACCGCCCAGAAGATAAGCTTCTGTCCTGTGTTGAAGCGTGCCGCCGGCGGGTGCGTCCGGTTCGACTTGTCGAAGAATCCGCCGCCGACCTTCAGCCAGTTGGCATCGTAGCGGTCGGGCAGGTTGTCCCAGACCCAGGCGACCAGCATGACAAGTACGCCCAGCATGAATGCCCAGGCGACGAAGTCATGCGCGTATTTCGCCCAAAACGACCATGCCGAGAACGCGTCCGGTCCGATCAGCGGCATCAGCAGGCGTTTGCCGAATACGAGATTCAAGCCGGTAACGGCCAGGATGATGAACGCTGTGGCAGTCGTCCAATGGGCAAGCCTTTCGATGGCGTTGAAGCGCAGGATCCTGACGCCTGATTCACCCGCCGCGACGCGGATGCGGCCTCTGACGAAATAGAACAGCGCCAGCACGACCAGCATGCCGAGGATCGCAATGCCGCCGATCCAGGGCAGCACGCGCTCATGGAAGCCCTGGTAGTCGCGGCCCTGCGGCTGCTGCAGCGTGGCGGCCTTGCCGTCCGGTATGGTGACGCGGCCCCGGATTTTGTTGAGTTCATCGAGAAGTTGCCGCTCGCTGACAGCCTGGGCGGTCGGGTTGTTTCCTGAACCGGCGTCCTGCGCCCTGGCCGGAACAACAAGCAGGCCGAGAGCCAGAATGAGTGCGGCGGCCGCCGGGGAAATCAGTCGACCAAGGCTCGAGATACGCATTTGCTCGGTCCTCCTGAGCTTGTTTGTCTGCGCGAACCAATCGGCACCGCGATGAACTATACCTCAATTGTCTCCCGATAGGCCGTCTGCCACCCCCACGCACCGGAGCCGTAGCCGCGCTTCGTCACGCGTTCCTTGTAGATCGCAGCGATGATCTCGCCGTCGCCGGCCAGCAGCGACTTGGTCGAGCACATCTCGGCGCAAAGCGGCAGCTTGCCTTCGGCCAGCCGGTTGGCGCCATATTTTGCATATTCGGCCTCGGTCGAGTCCGGCTCCGGACCGGCCGCGCAGAACGTGCACTTGTCCATCTTGCCGCGCGATCCGAAATTGCCGACGCGCGGGTATTGCGGCGCGCCGAACGGACAGGCGTAGAAGCAATAGCCACAGCCGATGCACAAATCCTTAGAGTGCAGCACCACCGCGTCGGCAGTCGTATAGAAGCATGCGACGGGGCACACCGCCGCGCACGGGGCGTCGGTGCAATGCATGCAGGCCATCGAGACGGAGCGCTCGCCGGGCTTGCCGTCATGGATCGTGACGACGCGGCGGCGGTTAATGCCCCAAGGCACATCGTGCTCGTTCTTGCAGGCGGTGACGCAAGCGTTGCACTCAATGCAGCGATCGGCGTCGCAGAGGAACTTCATCCTGGCCATTTTCCGCACCTCCCTGTTACGCCATCGCGATCTGGCACAACGTGACTTTCGGCTCCTGCATGCCCGTTACCGGGTCATAGCCGTAGGTGGTGATGCTGTTTGCGCTTTCACCGAGCACATAGGGATCGGCGCCTTCGGGGTAGTTGGCCCGCAGGGTCTCACCCTGGAACCAGCCGCCGAAGTGGAAAGGCATGAACGCTACTCCCTTGCCAACACGCTCGGTCACCAAAGCCTTCACCCGCGCTTTGGAATCGTTCTCCGCGCCGGTCACCCACACCCAGACGCCGTCGCCAATGCCGCGGGCGGCTGCGTCCGCGGGATTGATTTCGACGAACATCTCCTGCTGCAACTCGGCCAACCACCGGTTTGAGCGGGTTTCCTCGCCGCCGCCTTCATATTCGACCAGGCGACCGGTCGTCAGGATGATCGGGAAGGATTTCGCGACGCCCTTGTCCACCGCCGCCTTCTGAACGCTGAAGCCGATATTCGGCAAACGGAACTGCTTGGCGTCAGGATAGGTCGGATATTTTGCGACTAGGTCCACCCTGGGGGTAT
>NZ_RZRP01001040.1:0-1925 GCF_003997795.1 Mesorhizobium sp. M7A.F.Ca.US.005.03.2.1
GAGCAACAGGGCCCGCTGGGGGCGTTGGGGCTGCCCCGGCGAGCTTGATCCGCCTTGCCAGGGGCGTGGCATCACCGGGGTATGGAGACGAGTTTCGGCGCCCGCAATTCCCCGGCCATCCTTGCCGCCTGGAAAATTGTCATCAAAACCAGGATGGGCTCACCCTCGGTCGGGTTGATGGTCAGCACGACGCGGCCAAGCTCGTCGCTCATGCCGCAAGACCAGTCCTTGACGGCTATCACCTTTCTCGCGGCCATATGCCGTTCTCCTGCACGGGAGGTTCTCTGCCGGCTACGCCGTCTGGAGTTGGTCGACAGAACCTTCGCCTGACATTGCAACCAGCCGAAATGCGGCAAATGCGGCCAATATCATGAAAACCGCCGTGACGTTCAGGGACATCGTCGACGCAAGGACGCCCCCGTCAAAGCAACTCAGTTCCATGCGCTGTACCCCTTCAAGCCACTGACGGCCTGGATGATGATCCTGCTTCGAGTGAAATACAAGCGCGCGCTAATGTGCTGAAGCTGGCTGGCCAGTCTGCGCGCGGCTTCGAACCAGCCAAGCGCTTGGTTGCTGGTTCCCGCTCAAGGGCTCGAACCTCGATTCACGCCTTCAAAGGGCGCTGTCCTACCATTAGACGAAGCGGGAAAATGCACGTTGCGCCCCACCCCTAGCCGGTTCGCGCGCCGGGATCAACGCACTGCGGCGGCAAAGCCGATTGGAAGCGCGGTGTCAGTCCGGAAAGTTGGTGACAGGTTCCTCGCAGCGGTAGACCGGGCAGCTGCCGTCACGGGTCGGGACATAGGCCGACATCGGCACCTCCGGCCAGTCGCATTCGTTGCCGAACTGCCTGACATAGCGGTCATAGGTGTTGGGGCCTGTGGTCAGCACCACGGCATGGCGGCTTTGGAGCAGTTGCCGGAGCTGGTCGCAACTCATCGTGCGGGTGTCGGGCCTGGCTTCGGCGAGGCCGGTCGCGGCCAGCAGGATCGCTGCCGTCAAGGCAATTCGGCGCATTGGCATGGCTGTTCCTCGAATGGACATATCGGCCGAAACTCGCATCCCGCCGGGTGGTTCCGCAACCGCCGGCTCGCCGTCTGTGGCAGCGCAACCAAATGGTCCGTCGTGCATTGCTGGGGATGGATGGCAGGAAGCCCTACAAAACTCCGCGATGGCGGCCCGGAAGCGGGGATCGCGAGGCCATGTGCTGTTCCTTCTGCGGCGGACGCGACCACAGCTACGAGGACTGTCCGCAAAGGAATCCCGACGCCGATGCAGTGCCCGTTGCGCCGCCCAACGACGCTGGCTCCGAAAAAGCAGGCCGATAAGACGGACAGGGCGAAGCGGTCACCGAGCTTACAGCAGCTCGACTGGATCGGCATCTACGGCCGCAGAGGCATTGCCGAGATGGAGGGCCGGGCATTATCGTGACATGCGTGTCCGCGACCGCAAATGCGGAATGTTGCGCACCGACTGCAACCAAAATGCCCGGTCAGGCATTTCTGGCACGAGGGAAATCCTCACGCATGCCCGGACGCTGGCGGGAGGCGGCAAGGTGGGGCCACGACGGGGCAATGACAGAATTGGCAAGCGTCGATAGCCTGCTCGAAATCACTGCCCACGCTCGGCTGGCGGCGATTGTCGATTCGTCCTTCGACGCCATCGTCAGCAAGGACCTGAACAGCATCATCACCAGTTGGAACGCGGCGGCGCAACGCATGTTCGGCTACACCGCCGAAGAGGCCGTCGGCCGCTCCGTGCTCATGCTCATCCCCGATCATCTCAAGGATGAAGAGACCGACATCATCAGCCGGGTTCGCAAGGGCGAACTCCTGGCCAGCTATGAGACTATCCGCCGGCGCAAGGATGGCGGCCTCATCGCCGTGTCGCTGACCATTTCGCCGATCAGGAATGCGTCCGGCGAG
>NZ_RZRP01001041.1:0-1923 GCF_003997795.1 Mesorhizobium sp. M7A.F.Ca.US.005.03.2.1
GGTGAGCGCCACCAGAAGGCCCAGCACGAATTCGATGGCGACGCTGATGCTCGACAGGCAGGCCGTCAGCAAGAGCGACCACCGTGCCACGGGATCGAACACCACCCGCTCGAAGTTTTTCAAGCCGACAAAGGCGTGGCCCGGCACCTGGAAGTCGTAGTTGATGAAGGACACGACCAGTGAGAACAGCAGCGGATAGATCGACAGCGCCAGTATCAACAGCACCGCGGGCGCGACCAGAAGCCATTTGAAGTGGCGGTCCGCCCACTGTGCGAGGGTCGAAAGCCGAGGCGGGGCGCCGGTGGTCGTCATGCGACTGATCGTGGTGGTGTGCGGCATCGATTTATTCCAAAGATCGCCACGCGGTTGAGCCAGGGTGTTGCGAGCGAAGCGCCCGCAACACCGGTCTGGTGCTAGAAACCCGGCTCCCCTCCAGGCGAGTCTCAGAGGGTGACTGCCATGCCAAGCTTCTCCACTGTGTTGTCAGCGGTGGCGCCGGGCAGTTTCAGGAACTCGGTGTAGAATGCCTTTTGCGACTCCATCCCGAGCCGATCGGTCGTCTCGTTCCACTCGGCGGCCGCTGTTTCCAGCGATGCTTTCGGATCCGCACCAGCCCACACTGCGGTGCACATGCGGTCGATGCTCAAGAAATAGTCCTGCGCACCTGGCATGATCGGGTCGAGCAGGCCGACATTCGCCGAGTTGTTGAGGTTGGCCAGGTACTCCTTGGCGCTCGGGAACAGTGCTCCATAGAGCTCCGACTTGAAATGCGAAATGCGGTATGGGTCGCGCAGCGCATAGGGCAACATGCAGCGCGCCAGTGAGACGGGAGGCGAGCAGGCCCACTGCATGAACAGATACGCCGCCTCCGGATTGGGCGAATCCGCCGACAGCGCCTTGTTGTAGCCGGTGGCATGTTCCGGATTGCCCGGCACGACGGCATAGCCAACCTTGCCAGCGATCTGCGACTGGGGAATGAAGTTGATCGCCGTGGCGGATTGCGAATAGTTCGCCGCCATCCGGCCGCTTGGAGGCCAGGAATAGATCATCGCAACCTTCCCCGTCAGGAATGCCGCCCAAAGGGAGACGGCGTCGAGCTCGTTGTTACCGGGGATCGAGGCCTTGTTGGCCGCGAGCATGTTCGTCAGCGTCTTGACGCCCGCATCCGACACCAGGCCGGCCTTCATGTCGTCGCCGAACAGTTTCCCGCCGTTGGCACGGTACTGCTGCAGAAAGTCGAACTGATTGCCCGGGCTGCCCGCCTTGCGGAAGTGGCCTGCACCATAAACCTTCGGTGCCATCTGGTCGGTGATGAATTGGGCGATCTGAGCATATTCCTCCCAGGTCTTCGGTGGTCCGAGCTTCGCGTTGAACTTGGTCTGGTAGGCCTCCATCATCTTCGGATCCTCGAAGATGTCCTTGCGGTAGTAGAGAGCGAACATGTCGCCGTCGTCGAAGAAGCCCCAGATCTTTCCCTTGTAGGTCGGCAGCGCCTTGTAGAGAGGATGATAGTCCTCGAGGTCTGCAGGGTTCATATATTTGGCGATATAGTCGTCGAGAGGTGCGATGACGCCGCCATCGGCGAGCGACGGTGTCCAGGCTGGCGAGATGTCGAGCACGTCATAGGCGCCTGAGCCGGCAATGTGCTCGGCGACCGCCTTGGAGTATTGATCGGGATTCGACAGTTCGACCACATTCGACTTCATGCCCGTAAGCTGCTCCCACATCGGCCCACTGAAATTGCGTGGATCGAGCGCCTGCAGGCCTGCCTCGTAGGTCATGTTGATCGTGACGCCCGCATGCGCCTTGGCCGCCTCGACCGCGCGGAAGGCGGAGCCCTCCGCCGGTCCTTCCTTAGATGCTTTCAGCGCAGCGGCCTGCGCCTGTCCCAGCGGCGACGTGGCGTCGGCCAGTTCGAGCTCT
>NZ_RZRP01001042.1:0-1923 GCF_003997795.1 Mesorhizobium sp. M7A.F.Ca.US.005.03.2.1
GAACGGGGCGAACCATTCGCCGGCAACCCGCACCGCATCCACCGCATTGACCATGTTCAGGCGCCGGCCCTGCGACTGGCCGTGGCCAGGCAGGTCGAGCGAAACGACCCTGTAGCCGGCGGCGCGATAGCCTTCGATCAAGGCGCGCATATATTCGGTGCGCGAGCGCCAGCCATGGACGACGAGCACCGTGCCGACGGCCGCCCTGCCCGGCTCGGGCCGGAACTCGTGCACCATGACGCAGCCGGTCGCGGTCTTCAGCCGGTGATGACGCGCCTCGGTCATGAACCCCGTCGCACGCTCGACAGCGCGGCGCTCGCCATCGCTGAGCGCCTTGACATTCGGGGTGCGGCAGAACAATTCGAACGCCGCGCGTCCGCTGAGCCGTGGCGCGACACGCTCTGCCGCACCGAACACGCCCCGGATGACCTTCAGCCCGAATGATGCCATAGTGAGAATCCATCCATACGTTCAAGCATGAACATAATAGTTCAAAGATGAACAATAAACAAGAGCTGCCTTGGGACAACCCGCGTTTCCGCAACTGGGTCGCGGTGGCGCGCGCCTGCCATGTGCTTGAGCGCACGCTGGCGGTGAAACTTGCGCCGCTCGATTTGAAACCGGCGCAGCTCGACGTGCTGATGAACCTCTATCGCCACCCCGGAATGTCGCAGCACGATCTTGCCCGCAAGTTGCTCGTCGGCCGCTCCAACATCACCATGCTGTTGCCGCAGCTGGAAGCGCGTGGCCTGCTGCGCCGCGAGGGTGATGAGAAGGACAAGCGCATCTTGCGTCTCGCCCTGACGGAAGCCGGCGAGGCGCTGCTGATGCAGGCGCTGAAAGTGCATATGGCGCTGATCGAGAAGGCGATGAGCCAGTCGACGCCGGAGCAATGCGACATGATCGGCGAGCAGATGCGCAAGATCTATGATGTGCTGAATGAGGCTTGAGCGCCCTTCAGCCCAACCCTACCACATCGTCTTCTTCGCCCGTTCCGGCCATTCCTTGTCGTAGGTTTCGCCGTCGATGTTCTTGCGGCTGGTGATTTCCAGGATCTGTCCGGGCGTCGGCAGCGACTTCGGCTCGACATGCCTTGCCGGGTTCCAGAGCTCGGAGCGGACGATGGCCCGGGCGCATTGGAAATAGACCGCATCGATGTCGACGACGGTTACCGATCGCGCCGCCTTGCCGTCCACCGCAAATGACGCGCACAGCGCTGTATCCGTTGTGATGTGGGCGCGACCGTTGACGCGCAGCGTCGTACCGGAGCCCGGCACCAGGAACAGCAGGCCGACGCGTGGGTCGCGGATGATGTTTTTCAGCGAATCGGCGCGGTTGTTGCCGCGACGGTCCGGCATCATCAGCGTTTTCGGATCATGGATGCGCACGAAGCCGGCGAGATCGCCGCGCGGCGAACAGTCCAGCCCCTCCGGTCCGCTGGTCGCCAGTGCGACAAAGGGCGAGGCTTCGATGAAGGCGGCGTATTCGGGAATGACGTGGTCGAGTTCCTTGACCAGCGAGGCCTCGCCTGGAACGCCATAGAGTGCCTCGAGCTGCTCGACCGTGGTGATGACGGACATGTTTTCGCCTCCAAACCTTTGCCGGCGCTACGCCATCTCGATGACGTTTTGACGACAGCGAGAGGAATCAATCTAGCGGTCCCGGCTCAATCCCTTTTCCGCAAGCTCCGCGAGATAGGCTTCCCAGCGCGCATCCTTCTCGTGGCCGAGCGTATGCAGGTAATTCCAGGTGAAGATGCCGGTGTCGTGGAAATCGTCGAAGGTGATGCGCACGGCGTAGTTGCCGACCGGCTCGATCTTCAGGATCGCCACATTGCGCTTGCCGGGGACCGTCACCCGCTGATCCGGCGAATGGCCCTGCACTTCGGCCGATGGCGAGGCGACGCGCAGCAGTTCCGCCGGC
>NZ_RZRP01001043.1:0-1921 GCF_003997795.1 Mesorhizobium sp. M7A.F.Ca.US.005.03.2.1
TAGTTCGGGCGGCAAGGCGCCGTCGGACGGCAGGGATCCCGTGGTGACCGGAGGCATCGCCCAATGATCGGTAAACTGCTGAAACGTCGCGCCAGGACGAGTGAAGATGGATCGATCGTGGTCGAGGGCGCCCGCAAGGCGACCGGCGGCAAGGGCAGGACGCGCATCATCATGACGATGGCGGTGTTCTTCGGCATCTTCTCGACCATATCAGGGCGGCTGGTCTATCTCGGCTTCCAGACCCCCGATATGTCGGGCGGTCCGCAGAGCCGGGTGACGGCATCGCGGCCCGACATCGTCGACCGCAACGGCGAAGTGTTGGCCACGGACATCAAGACGGCGTCGCTGTTTGCAGAACCACGCCGGATTGTCGACGCCGACGAGGCGATCGAGAAGCTGTCGACGGTGCTTCCCGACATCGACTATGAGCAGACCTACCATAAGCTGAAGAGCGGCGCCGGTTTCGTCTGGCTGCAGCGGCAGCTGACGCCCAAGCAACAGTCCGACATCATGCAGCTCGGCATTCCCGGTTTCGGCTTCCGCACCGAAAAGCGCCGCTTCTATCCGAGCGGCGAGACCTCGTCCTACATTGTCGGGCTCACCAACATCGACAACCAGGGCATCTCCGGCATGGAGAAATATGTCGACGAGCAGGGGCTGAGCGACCTGCAGGCGTCGGGCCTTGCCATTGCCAAGGATCTCAAGCCGGTAAAGCTTTCGATCGATCTGCGCGTGCAGCATGTCGTGCGCGACGAGATCGCCGCCGGCCTGGAGCGCTATCGTGCCATGGGCACCGGCGCCGTTGTGCTCAACGTCAAGACCGGCGAAGTGGTGGCCATGGCCTCGGTGCCGGATTTTGATCCGAACAATCCCTACAACGCACAAGACAAGGACCGGCTGAATCGCATGTCGGCGGGCCTCTACGAGATGGGTTCGACCTTCAAGAGCTTCACCTCAGCCATGGCGCTCGATTCCGGCAAAGCGACGATGGCGAGCCGCTTCGATGCTTCGCATCCAATCCGGGTCGGCCATCAGGCCATTCACGATTTCCACGGCAAGAACCGTGTGCTGTCGTTGCCGGAGGTGTTCCTCTACTCGTCCAACATCGGGTCGGCCAGGGAAGCCGAGATGGTCGGCATCGAGGGGCATCGCGAATTCCTGCATCGCCTTGGCATTCTGGACAGGATGCAGACCGAATTGCCGGAGACTGCCCGTCCGACTGAACCGAAGGTCTGGAAACAGGTCAATTCATTCACCATCGCCTTCGGCCATGGCGTGTCGACGACGCCGCTGCAAGCGGCTGTGGGCTGCGCGGCGTTGATGAATGGCGGCTTCCTGATGAACCCCACCTTTCTGGTGCGGACGCAGGCGGAAGCGATGGCCACCGCCAAGAGAGTGGTGAGCGAAAAGACCGTCGAAGGCATGCGCTACCTCTATTCGCTCAATGCCGAAAAGGGCTCTGCCAGAAACGCCAGAGTCCCCGGCTACCGCGTTGGCGGCAAGACCGGAACCGCCGAGAAGGTCATCAATGGCCGCTACTCGAAGGACTTGAATTTCAACACCTTCGTCGCCGCCTTCCCGATGGACGATCCGCAGTATCTGGTGTTTACCATTGCCGATGCCCCGCACCCGGAAAAGCCCGGCATGACGGATGTCGCGGCTGCGAATGCTGGGGTTATGGCCGGCAATATCATCAGGCGTTCAGCTGCCATGCTTGGCGTGAAGCCAGATTTCAGCCATGAAAATGGTGCAACGCTGGTTTCCTATCAGTGATTCTTAGGGCGCGCCGGCAACAGCGCGCTATTTTGTTGCGGTGAACGGGACTCGATGAAGCTCAGAGATCTAGCCGGTATCCTGCCCGTCGAGGGAATAGCTTCCGTCGATCTGGAGGTTACAGGGATTTCTTCGGATTCCCGCCAGG
>NZ_RZRP01001044.1:0-1917 GCF_003997795.1 Mesorhizobium sp. M7A.F.Ca.US.005.03.2.1
CCCTTAGCGCGATCCTGATATTCGTCCTGTCGCTTCGGCGGGTTGATCATGCGCTGTGTTCTCAGTTGGCCGGGCGTTTTGGCTTTGTCACGGAGGTAGATCCGTCGAGGAGATCGAGAAATGAGTGCAACGCCTTCACCATCATCCGTGCCCCGTTTTCGTTCAATGTGAAGGATCGCTTTCCCTCGTCAGTCAACAGCCCGACCAGGCAGACCCTAGGATTGTCACGGTCATCGATATCGATTGTGACGCCCGATACTCCTGGCAGCATTACGTCCTTTGGCTTCTTCGGCATCACAACAACCTTGACTCGTTCTCACTCCGTTCCCATTTTGGGCGGGCCTCGATCCTTGTCAATGAGACGACCGTAAATGTGTGGACGCGTTTTTGTAAAATCGACCATCCCGGACATGGTACGGCGCTTCGAGTTCGCGCACCCTGGCGACGTTGAGCGTTTGGGCAACGGGTTCCCGGTCTGGAATGGCGCGCCCAGCCTGACTTATCCAATCATTGTACGTGAAGAGCTTTCCACGAGCATGGCCGGTTTCGTTTCTGCGAAGTGGGGGCTGGTTCCCGGCTGGGCGCGCGATGGCGGCGGGCGGCCACCGCCTGTCAATGCGCGGTGCGAGACGATTGCCAGCAACGGCATGTTCCGAAAAGCATACGCCGCGCGCCGTTGCCTGGTGCCCGTCGACGGCTATTTCGAATGGCAAAAGCTCGATGTTTCGGGCAAGAAAAAGCAGCCTTACGCTATCGCCATGAAGGATGACGAGCCTTTTGCCATGGCTGGAGTATGGGAAGAATATGCCGACAAGGCCACCGGCGAGTTGATCCGGACCTTCGCTGTCGTCACCTGCGAGCCTAATACGTTGATGGCGACGATCCATGATCGCATGCCGGTTATTCTGGCGCCTGCCGATTACATGCGCTGGCTCGGCCCGGAACTGGATCCACGCGACCTTATGAAGCCATATCCTTCGGAACTGATGAAGATGTGGCCGATTGACAGGAAGGTCGGAAGCCCGCGAAACAACACGCCGGACCTCATTGACGAAATTGGCGTGGGACCAAACGACCTTTTCGACGTTTGAGCCTTTACAGTGAACGCTCGCGGTAGGAATATTGTCCTCAGGTGGGGCGACTCTCAAAAGGTGTCGCAATGGCTAGGTCAAAACCCTCAAAGCAGTTATCACAGGCTGAAATCGAGCGCTTCCTGGTGGCAGCGGAAGCGCTGCACCTAAGCATCATCAAGCCGTTCATATCACCACATTGCGACCACTACAGGCAGACGCGCGTCTTGCACGAGGTGCTGTTGAATACGGTGCGGCAAGTCACCGGGAAGGAAGTTGAGTTCATCCGGTGGAACACCACTGGACCGGTGCTGCCCCCCTAAGGCTGGGTAAGCGCCTGGCTGCCGGGGATCGATCAGGCCGAACCCGCAGAACTGACAATGCCAGCGATGCGGATAGCGACGGCATCAAGTCCGCCGTCGTAAATTCTCGTGAGGACGTGTTCCGCAGCTTCAGCCCGTTGGGCAGTGCAACCGCGAAGGTCGCCACCGCCCAACCTTGCCGGCCTGTTGGCGACGCAATCCCAAACTCCCCACAATCCGTCGCGCTCAATATGACAATAGAATCTGTGCTTGTGATTTTCCATGCAAGGTAAACTCCCCGCATCCCCATTGGGGTCCGATCTATCCAGGAAGGTGGTTAATGGGCCCGCGTTTGCCGATCGCACTTTAGGCTGGCCGCAGTGGTCCGTCGCCGCACGGTGGACTGCTCACTGCACCGGCCATTCTCCACGACACCAGCGCGCGTCAGACGGCTGCCGATGCGGAATCGGCGAGATGGGGGAACAGAGTTCAGACGCCGACGTTTTTTCCCCAGGTCACGCGATTTGCGCGTGTAGAACTAACGG
>NZ_RZRP01001045.1:0-1911 GCF_003997795.1 Mesorhizobium sp. M7A.F.Ca.US.005.03.2.1
ATCGAAGTGTTCGTGCATGGCTTCAGCGCTGATAGGAGCCGCACCTTTCCTTACGAGGCCAGCCGCGTTGGACCATTGTGGTTGATGCGCGATGCCGAACGCAAGAATCCTCGCGATTACCGCGGCGAAGAATGGGTCGTCCATGACGTCGCCGCTCAAGAGACCGATGCCGTCGTGCGGCAGCATGCACGGCCGGGCTTTGCCATTTCCGTTGTGATCGCGAACGACGATCCGGACGGGCCGACACGAACCGCCTACAAAGCTCTCGGCTACCGGCTGCTGCGGACCGAAGGCTTTTTCGTCCACCGATTGCACCGGATTCCGAACCCGCCATCGATTGCTTCGGTCGAACGCGTGCAGACGGCCGAACGGGCGGCACAGTTGGGAAAGATCATCCGCAGGCAGCCGATCCCAGACGATTTGCTCGGCGACACCGCGCCGTTCCGCCAGTATGTGGCAATCGACGGCGCCGACATCGTTGGGCGCGTTCGCAGCCTGGATGCCGTGGGAGCCACCTGGTGTTCGAGCATGTATGTCGAGCCGTCGCACCGGCGTCGCGGCATTGGTCAGGCTTTGATATCGAAAATGTTGCACGACGATCGCGCGCGCGGGTCAAGGTACTCGGTGCTGGCAGCAACCCATGCCGGGGCGCTGCTTTATCCCCGGATGGGCTACGAGCGGATCGGAACGCTGCTGATATTTGCACCAAGGAGCCGAAAGCCCTCATGAAGCTCTATTCGCATCGTGCTGATTCATAAGGGATTTCTATAACCATGCCGTCATAGGCGGGTTCGACATTGGCTGGTGTCTCGGCCATCACCGAGACGTAGTCGAGCGGCACGTGCATATGTGTCAGCACCGCATGTATCGGCGCCAGCCGCTGGATCCATTCGAGCGCTTCGCCAAGTGACAGATGACTTGGATGCGTCCGGTACTGCAGCGCGTCGATGATCAGCACGTCGAGGTCGCCCAGCCGTTCGGCGGTGGGTTCCGGAAAGTCGCTGATGTCGGGGCAATAGGCGAGACCGCCAATGCGGAAACCGAGCGATACGATGTCGCCGTGGATCTGCGGCAGCGGCTCGAGGGTGAGGGTACCCCCCTCTCCTTCGACGACCACCGGCCTGGTGTGCTCGATGAGATGCGGCCTGACGATCGGCGGATAGGAACTGCCTTGCGGCGTCTCGAAACAGTATCCGAACGCTTCCCGCAGCCGAAGCATCGTCGCCCTGTCGGCATGGACGTCGATGAGCTGGCGCTGATCGAGGACGAAACCGCGCAGATCGTCGATGCCATGGATATGGTCGGCATGCGGGTGGGTATAGACGACCGCATCGACACGTTTAACGCCGGCCAGCAGCATCTGCTGCCGAAAATCCGGCCCCGTGTCGATGACGACAGTCGTTCGGCTGCCGTTCGCCGCGCTCGTCGAGCGGATCGCGGCGGCACGGGTGCGCCGGTTCCTGGGGTTGTCGGGGTCGCAATTGCCCCAATCGCCGGTGATGCGCGGCGTACCTGGGGACGAGCCGCAGCCGAGAATGGTGAGGCGCAGCCGGTCAGTCATCGTTCAGGCACTTTGCTCTGCAGGCCGCGGCATCTTGCCGAACAGCCGGAAGAAATTATCTGTGGTCAGATCGGCGATTTCAGCTTCGCTTACCCCGATCGTTTCGGCCAGCACCTTGGCGGTATGGGCGACATAGGCGGGCTCGTTGCGTTTGCCCCGAAACGGCACGGGCGCCAGATAGGGCGCATCGGTTTCGACCAGCAATCGGGCATGCGGGACATCGGCGGCAATGGCACGCAACTCAGCTGAATTCTTGAAGGTCAGGATGCCCGAGAACGACACGTAGCCACCGAGAGCGACGCCCACCTCGGCAAGCCGGCGCCCGGAAGAAAAGCAATGCAGGATGAAGG
>NZ_RZRP01001046.1:0-1910 GCF_003997795.1 Mesorhizobium sp. M7A.F.Ca.US.005.03.2.1
GGCATTCGGCGGCGTATCAGGGCCAGCTTCAATGAGCAGCACGCGAGCGCCATAGGCGGAGAGCCTGCTCGCCATCACGCATCCAGAGGAGCCACCACCCACGACGATATAATCGAAAACCACGCAAACTCGCAAATGTCTGAGTCGGGCAAAAATCTAGCAGACGGCGAGCAAGCAAAAACGCGCAATTATCTTGCAGGACGCAGGAAATCAGCGCATTCTTAAGAGATTCGCATTATGGCGGCCTCCCAACGGGGCGGAACGTTTAAACATGACCTTGCCAGCAGTCCATCAGGGCTGAAGGCGATGCCGGAGCGTCGTGACTTAAGTGGACAAAGCGCATCGCGACTGAAGGGGACAAACCTATCGCGAGATACATCAGAATGCAGCCCGGTAGGTCCAGAAGTGCTTTTGCAGCATCGCGCTGACGAGGCCGTTGTAAGGAGCAGAATGATGCTTCGCCTTGCGCTCCATCGCCGCTTTAGCGGTACGAAAACTCCCGTCCCAATCATGGCCGGCGGGCAAGGCGGCTGACCCTTGCGCCAGTCATCGGTGAATCGGATCAACCAGTTGTTGAATGCGCGTAAGATTGCGCGTTCTATACATCGATTGGCACCGCCAAGGTTACCTTCGTGCGATCCATCACAATCATCGTGCTGTAATTTCTAACAGCCGGGCTATCAAAGAAGAAACGCCTCGAGAATGCGTCGTACTCTGCCAAGTCACGCACGGAGAGAAGGAGAACGAAATCGGCGTTACCGGTGACCGCATACGCGCTCATTACTTCAGGCGCCTTCTGTAGAGACTGCTTGAAGCGATCGATGACGTCGGAACGATAGCGCTCAATGTCGACCAAGACCAGCATCATCAGGGACCTGCCCACCGCCTCAGGCGACACGATTGCAACATCAGCCTCAATTACGCCAATTTGTCGCAACTGCTTCAATCGCCGCTGACAGGCCGTGGGCGATATACCGGCCAGTTGGCCCAATTCTTCCGTTGTTTGGCGATTGTTGCGCTGAACAGCGCTTAAGATTTTCAGATCTATCCGATCCAATTCCATGGTCATTCTCCGGAATAGCTGCAATTTGCGCAGAAAAACTGCGATATGCACTCGACTGTAGCCTCAACCCCGCGCAGACGGAAGCCCAAACGATCAGGCCAGGCATGGGACCAAAGTCGGCTATCGTCCTCGACGTCAGTTATAGCCATTGGCCGAAGAGTGCTGTCCACCATCGCCCAACTGACAATGGCAGCCGACGGTCAAAAGCCGAGGCCTTGCGCCCAGTTCGGCCGAGGAAACGTCTCGGAACTTAAACGCTAAGCCGACTGGACGATGATGATAGGGGGGACCTCTATTTCCGCGCTTCGGCTTCCATTCGTTGGCTCACGCTGCCAAGAGTCTCATCTGTGTATAGGGAATCGAGCGCTAGGTTCGCCTGCCCCGGTTGCTGCATCAAATGCAGCCGTCTTGAGGTGGTTGGGAAAAATCGTCACCGCAGCCACACAAACCGCCGGCCTTATGCAACCTGCCGGCAATTTCGCATAATTACTGCATCCCGCCGCTCAGAATTTGCGCAAGGCGCCCAATGTAGCGCGCTATTGTCTCACAACGGCACCTACACGCCACTTCATAAAGCAGAAGAGGCCTGGCTTTGCAGGCTTCAGATTGAGGAGTTCGCCTATGAGCAAGCAATTCGCACCTGAAATGGATGCAGGTCTCGCGGTTTTCAATCGCCTGGAGTCTGAGGTGCGCAGCTACGTCCGCGCCTTCCCCGCCCTATTCGATCGCGGAGTCGGGACCACTCTCATCGCTGCAGACGGTCGGGAATATCTCGACTTTTTCGCCGGTGCAGGCGTTTTGAATTATGGGCACAACAACCCCGTCATCAAGAAGGCGCTGCTGGATT
>NZ_RZRP01001047.1:0-1908 GCF_003997795.1 Mesorhizobium sp. M7A.F.Ca.US.005.03.2.1
CGGCGCGACATACATGGAAAGGACCAAGGCGAAATCGGGCAGCCCGCGCTGCCAGAACCAGGGGCCGCGCCTCGCCATCAGAGCCCTTTCTTCCGGATGCCGCTCGGCGAACAGCGTCCAGAAGCCGCGCTGGCGGAATTCAGAGGCGCGGCGGGCGCCGAAGTCGAATTCGCTCATGGCTCGATGCTCGCTTCGGCATCATGCTCGGCCGGAGACTGTTTCGAAATTCGCTCCGGCGAGTCATATGGTGGTGGTTTCGAGAACCGGAGCGGAGCGTACTTAAAGTACGTGAGCTCAGTTCTACTGCATTGCAGTAGAACTAGGGAAGCGCAGAAAACGCCACCAGATGGCCGCCGGAGTAGAATTTCCAGACGGTCTCTACACCATGCCGAGTGCGGCCTTATACAGATCGAGGATGGTTTCCTCTTCCTGACGCTCGGCCTGGTCCTTCTTGCGCAGCCGGATGATCGTGCGCATCGCCTTGGTGTCGAAGCCGGTGCCCTTGGCCTCGGCGAACACTTCCTTGATGTCGTCGGAAATGGTCTTCTTCTCTTCCTCGAGCCGCTCTATGCGCTCGATGAAGGCACGCAGCTGGCCGGCGGCAACAGTCTGGCTGGTATCGGTGATATCGTCGGCCATATTTTTCTCCACATCGTTTCTGCGCCGCGACTCGGGATGCATGCAGCGGCGAATTGAGCGGGCTCGATGCCCGACCGGCGGCGGCGGGTCAAGCTGTTATCGATGATCGAACTGACGCTGCCGCCATGATGCGGACAGCGATCCCCAGGAAGGTATCAATTAGCTGAAAGCGATCAGCAGATCCTTGGCATCGATCTGGTCGCCTGCCTTGACCAGCACCTCGGCGACCGTGCCGTCGCGCTCGGCATGCAGCGCCGTCTCCATCTTCATCGCTTCGATGGAAAGCAGCACGTCACCGGCCTTCACAGCCTGGCCGGCAGCCACCGAAAGCGCAGAAACGACGCCCGGCATCGGTGCGCCGACATGCGCCTCGTTGCCGGGTTCGGCCTTGCGGCGGGCCTTGGCGGCGGACGCGCCATGCGCCCGGTCGGGCACCTTGACACGGCGCGGCTGGCCGTTGAGCTCGAAGAACACGGTGACCATGCCCTTCTCGTCGACATCGCCGATGGCAAGGCACCGCACCACCAGCGTCTTGCCCTTCTCGATGTCGACGAAGATCTCGTCTTCCGGCTTCATGCCGTAGAAATACGTCGGCGTCGGCAGCACGCTGACCGGCCCATAGGTTTCCTGCGCGCCGGCGAAATCCGTGAACACCTTCGGATACATCAGCCACGAGGCGAATTCGAACTCCGACAGCTTGCGCTCGAGCTTCTCCTCGATTTCCTTGCGGTTGGCCTTGAGGTCGGCTGGCTTGAGCAGCGAGCCGGGCCGCACCGTGATCGGCTTGTCGCCTTTGAGCGCCTTCCTCTGCAGCGCCGCCGGCCACCCGCCTGGCGACTGGCCGAGATCGCCGCGCAGCATCGAGACGACCGAGTCCGGGAAGGCGATATCCCTGTCGGGGTTTTCGACATCGGCAACGGTCAGGTCCTGGCTGACCATCATCAATGCCATGTCGCCGACAACCTTGGACGACGGCGTCACCTTGACGATGTCGCCGAACATCAGATTGACGTCGTGATAGGTCTGCGCCACCTCGTGCCAGCGCGTCTCCAATCCGAGCGAGCGAGCCTGTTCCTTCAGATTGGTGAACTGCCCGCCCGGCATCTCGTGCAGATAGACTTCCGAGGCCGGCCCCTTGAGGTCGCTTTCGAAGGCGGCGTACTGGTTGCGCACCGCTTCCCAGTAGAACGAGATCTTCCTGATCCATTGCGGGTCGAGACCGGGGTCGCGTTCGGTGCCCTTCAGCGCCTCGACGAGTGAGCCAAGGCA
>NZ_RZRP01001048.1:0-1906 GCF_003997795.1 Mesorhizobium sp. M7A.F.Ca.US.005.03.2.1
GGAGAAACCTATGCCTTCGTTCAAACGCCGGATTGCCGTGGCAGCCATCGCGATTGTCGCCGCGTCCATAACGCCTTTTGCTGCCATCGCCCTCCCGTCGACAGCGACAGGCCGGATATTGGTGGGGCAGGTGATGGAAATGCTCGACAAGGCCGACACGAGCCCGGTCGCCAGGCAAACGCTGGTCGCCTATGTCGCCGGGGTTGGCGAAGCCGCCGGCGTGATCGCCGACACGATCGGCAATGGCGGCCTCGTTTCCTGCAAGAGTTCTTTCAGCCTGGATACACGAGCGGTGCGCGCCGCCCTTGAAGCGGGCGCCCCTCGTCAGGGTAACTGGTCTCAGACACCGGCGACGCCACTGATCATTGCCGACATGGTCAAGCGTGCCGGTTGCAGGACCAGGAATTGAGCCTGGCGATCCGCTGGTTCTCAGTCGCGCGACAATCCTGTCGCGCGACTATTCCCAACCTGCGACCGCCGCGCGATCAGCGAGTGCGGTTCCAGAGCTCAATCGAAAAACGCCTCGACTACGTTGCGCTTGCCGAGCATGAAGGCGTCAGCGACGTGCTGGAGCGGGGCCAGATCGACATCGGAAACGCCGGCGCGCACGATCTCGGCGAAGCGCTTGTAGAGCATCGGATATTCCGCTTCCGGCTCTTCGTGAATGACCTTGCCGTCGATGGCGAGCTTCGAGCCGCCGCCCGACAGCACCATGGCGCCCTTGTCGGTGTCGGCCAGGATGTCCCAGCTTTGCGGGCCTGTCTGCAGCCAGTCTAGGTCCATCGTCACCGGCAGGCCATTCGAGGTGCGGAAGGTGACGCGCGCGGCAACCGGGGAGGCGCGGTTTTCGGGAAAGTTGAGCACCGCCGAGGTGATGAACATGGCCGGCAGGATATGGGTGGCAATCGACAGCGCGTTGATGCCGGGATCGAAGACGCCAAAACCGCCGGGAGCCCAGATCCATTCCTGGTTCGGGTGCCAGCGGCGCACATCCTCTTTCCAGTTGATGGCGGCCGAGCGGATGCGGGCTGAACTTAGAAAAGCACGTGCGGCCTCGACGGCCGGCGCATAGCGCGAGTGCCAGCTGGCGAACAGCGAGACGCCGTTGTGCGCAGCCAATGTCTTGAGGTCTTCGACCTCGCTGACAGTAGCGCCCGGCGGCTTCTCCAGGAAGACATGCTTCTTTGCCGTCAGCGCCGTCCGCGCCGCGTCGTAGCGGAATTGCGGCGGCATGCAGAGCGAGACGGCCTCGAGCTCGGCTACGGCGTCGAGCATGGCTTCGATGGTGGGGAAATTCGGGATGTCATCCACCTTGCCGTGACGGCTGGCGGCCGCGACGAGGCGATAGTCCTGGTCTTTCGCCAGGGCCGGCAGGTGCTGGTCGCGGACGATCTTGCCGACGCCGACGATGCCTATCTTGATGGGCTGGGACACGGCCGCTCCGTCTGTTTGATGATGGTGATGGCTTCTTATCAGAACACTTGCCTCGGGCAAGCCGAAGCCGAGCAGCCAAGCTCAGCCTTCCCTTAGCGGCAGCACATTTGTCGGCTGGGAAGGCCTCGGTCGCCGATTCGGTTCGGCAGTCGATTCGAAAGCTGGACCGGGGTCAGATCGGCACGTCGAAGGTAACGATCGACACTTCGCCTTCGAGCGCGCCCTGGAAGGCGGAAATATGCGGCTCTTCGTCGGGGATGCCGTCCATGTCGCCGATCTGGTCGAGCTCGGCCTCGGCGTAACCTTCGGCGGCAAGCGATTCGAGCGCCCGGCGCACCGCCGAATCGTCGTCGGGCGCAACCAGCATGACGTGGACGCCTTCCGGTTTGCCGCCTTTTTTCTTCCACACCCGGCCGGTGATGATGGTGACCGGGCGTTCTTCGTTGTCGTTCACGGGCCGATTCCTCTTGGC
>NZ_RZRP01001049.1:0-1906 GCF_003997795.1 Mesorhizobium sp. M7A.F.Ca.US.005.03.2.1
GCCGGCCAGCGTCGCCTTGCCCAGGTGGTTCGAATAGACGGGATGGTTGACCCGCTCGACAGCGGCATGCGCCTTCAGCCGTTCGGCGATGGTCAGGCCGCTCTTCATGTGGTGCGGCAGGCGCAGCGGCAGCGTGCGCAGGCCGCGCAGCAAAAGCCACGCCTCGAACGGTGACAGCTTGCCGCCGAGATAGGAATAGGTCTGCTCGTTGATGTGCTTGATGTAGGCAGCCGAACCCGCCACGACGCCCGCGACCGTATCGCTGTGGCCGCCAAGGTATTTCGAGGCCGAATGCAGCACCAGGTCGACGCCATGCGTGATCGGCTTCTGGAACACCGGCGTCGCCCAGGAATTGTCGATCGTGGTGACGATGCCCTGTTCCTTGGCCAACCGTGTCAGATGCGCGATGTCCTGCAGCTCGAACATCATCGAGGTCGGGCTTTCCAGATAAAGCAGCTTGGCGCCGGGAAGTGCCGCCGCGACCGCATCCGGCTCGGAGCCGTCGACATAGTCGACCTTGATGTTGAGGCGCGGCAACAGCCGCTCGAACAAACGGTAGGCATCGCCATAGCAATTGCGCACCGCCACGATGCGCTCGCCCGCACCGACGAACGCAAGCACTGTGGCGCTGATCGCCGCCATGCCACTGGAAAAGCCGCGCGCGGCTTCTGCGCCCTCGAGCGCTGCCACGCGCGCCTCGAACTCCATCACCGTGGGATTGTCGCCGCGCGAGTAGATCGGCTGCCTTCGTTTGCCGGCAAAGGTATCGGCCATCTCGGCATAGTTGGCGAAGGTGAACAGCGAGGTCTGGTAGATCGGCGGCACCACCGCACCGCCGGGGAACGGTTCGTCATGCGCCAAAAGCGTGGCCGCTTCGGTGAGATACTCGTAATCGAAACCTGATGGATGCTCGTTCATGTCTGGCTCGAGAGTTTGAGTTTGGCCGCGCCGCGCTTGAGGTCGTCCTCGACGGTGGCGATCAGCTTGAGCGCCTCGGCGCGAGCGCCCTGCGGATCGCGGGCAGCAATGCGTTCGTAGATGGTCCGGTGGTAGGGAAAGCTGGCGTGGCCGAAGTCACGCACGCCGAGCGGATGCTCCCAGAAGCGGTGAAACAGCTCATGCATGGCGGCGATGATCTGCTCGAACAGCGGATTGCCCGAGACCCGGTAGATCGCCTGGTGGAACTCCCAATCCTCTTCCGACGACATGCCCTCGCGCGTGCGGAACGCCTGTTCCATGATGTCGAGCTTGCGTGCGATCTCGGCAATATCGGCTTGGCTGGCGCGTTCGGCGCAAAGGGCTGCTGCCTCCGCCTCCAGCGCGCGGCGGATCTCCAGCGTCTGCATCAGGCTGGTGAAATCATTGCCGCCGGCCAGTGTCAGCGGCATGTGCAGCATATCAGGCGAAACAGCCGCCTTGAGATAGGTGCCGCTGCCTTGCCGGCGTTCGACGAGGCCGAGCCCTTCCCAGCGTGTCAGAGCCTCGCGCACGGTGTTGCGGCTGACCTTCAGCCGCTCGGCGAGAATGCGTTCGGTTGGGAGTCTGTCGCCCAGCTGCAGGGCTTCGGCGCGAACAAATCCCACCAACGCCTTCAACACGGCGTCGTCGCGCGCCGTGATTTGAATGGGTGGCAGGCTGTTCTGGTCCACATTTCCTCCGAGTGGTCCAATGGTCCAACCAATTCTGCACAGTTGAAAACTCCTGTCAACCAACTGTCAGGAGCACTGTCGGAGGAAGCGACGCAATATTCTCAAGGCGGTCGCGCGATCGCTTCGATCGCGTCTGCTAACCTGCGGCAGCAGGCGGCCCGAACCAGGTGGTCAGCGCGTCCACAAGGCCCCGTTGGGCTCCCGCCCCGGCCCAAGCCACATAACCATCAGGCCGGATCAAGGCCGCGTCGGGCGCA